>JALSLK010000039.1 GCA_026988355.1 Flavobacteriaceae bacterium | reverse complement strand
TAAAATTTTATATATTTAAGTATCGTATAAGTTCTTTTATTTATTAACTTAAGAGTAGTTTTAGTTACTATCCTTTCGGAATGATAGTCCCAACGAGGTCATACTCTAGCAATAGCTATCGGTATGGATTTAATGGTATGGAGAAAGATGATGAAGTTAAAGGTGAAGGGAATTCTATTACTTTTAAAAATAGGATTTATGATTCAAGAATTGGAAAATGGATGTCAATGGATCCTTTACAAAAAAAATATCCATGGATGACTCCATATCATTATGTAAGGAATTCTCCTATTGGTAAAATTGATATTTCTGGTCTTTGGGACATAGAAGTACATGCATATAAAGATAGAAAAAGATATGGATATGCAGTATTAATTGTTAAGAATAGAATGGGTAAAGAGGTTTACAGAACAACAGTTAGAGTACATGGTTCGTCTAGTCTAATTGGTGGGAAAAGAGATATTACTAATGGCGATACTCCACAAGGTAAATATAAAATTGGAGATGATCAAGCAGTTTGGCAAAAGAAAAAAAACACTACTTCTTACGGTCCAAATGCACTTCTAAGATTAAAATATCTTGGTGGAGAAGGAGGTAAAAGACAATATATGCATGTTCATGGAGGAAGACAAGAAGGTAAAAACTATAAAAAATATGGGAAAATTTTATGGAATACACATGGGTGTATGAGAATAAAAGATGATGAAATAAAAGAAATTAAAAATATTACTCAAAATCTTGAAGAAAAAGATTCAGAAGAAAAACCAGGATATCTAGTACTAACAGATGATTTGGTTGAACTTGATGGAGAATATAGCCTCCCAGTTACAGATAATGCTACAGGAGAAGTGTCAAATAAAAAAACATTTTGGCAAGGTATAAAAGATGGTGTAATGTCTTGGATTGATTATTTTAGTTCTAGTTCTAATGATTCTGTTGTTCCTAAAACTGAAACGAAAATAGATTCTAATATTAAAAAAACTATTGATGCGGATGGAGATGGCTATACAAATATGAGACCACAAATAGGCGGGAAAGGTAAAGCCACTAGAATCAATGCAGGGAGCAAAATTAAAATCATTGAGAAAGGAGAAAAAGCATCTAAAATTGAATATAATGGGCAACAAGGGTACATATATAATAAATACATTAAGCAATAGAATAATTTTATTATTAATATCTATTTTTCTAGTTTCCTGTTTGCAGAAAAAAAAGAAGAATATTGAAGATATTAAAAATACAAAAATTATATATAATATCGTTGATAGCGTATGGAATTCAAATTCAAGATTTTCAAAAAAAAACATTTCTACAATGAAACGATTTTATCTAAATAAAAAAGTAAATATGTTAATAGACAAAAATGCTTATAGCGGTTTATCTACTTATTTTAACGCTTTATTTTTAAATAATGATAGAAAATTTTATGATTTTCTCTCGAAAGAAAAGGATAGTTTAATTATTAAAAGAATAAAGGAAAAAATTAAACAAGAATTTGAAATTCAAAAAGATATAAGTAATAGTAATAGATATAAAGATTCGATATATTTAAGACATAAAACGAACAATTTAAAATTTAAAAAGTATGTTGATTATATATTTATGTGATAATTAGAATCTAATTTGATCCCATTTTGACACTATCCTAAAAAGCAGGTAATTTTTTATTTGACTTCAATACTCTCAAAAAATCGATACAACAAACGGACACCAGCACCAGTACCGCCTTTTCCTTTGTAGTTTTCTGTTGCATGTAGATAAGCACTGCTTAAATCAATATGAATGTATGGATTATCGGTAAAATGTTCTAAAAATTTACCTGCAGTAATCATTCCAGCGTTAGGACCTCCTAAATTTTTAATATCAGCAATATCGGATTTAATTTCTTCTTTCCATTCGTCCCAAAAAGGAAAACGAACAACTCTATCGTGCATTTCTTGTCCAGCTTTTTCTAGTTGAGTAAAGTATTTTTCTTTTGCATTTCCCATAAAAACAGCTGTTTTAACACCAACTGCTCTTACAGCAGCACCAGTTAATGTTGCAGCATCGATAATTAATTCTGGCTTGTATTTATTAGCATAAGCAATAGCATCTGCAAGTACCATTCTTCCTTCTGCATCTGTATTTAGAACTTCTACTGTTGTTCCGTCAAACATGGTAACAACATCGCCTGGAGCGTAAGCATTTTTCCCTGGTCTGTTATCGGTAGCTGGAATTAAACCAATAACATGTACAGGTAAATTATTAAGTGCTATTGCATGGATTGCTCCTGCCATACAAGCAGCTCCTCCCATGTCGCATTTCATGAAATCCATAGAATTTGCTGTTGGTTTTAAACTTAATCCTCCTGTATCATAAACGATTCCTTTACCAACCAAAACATACGGTTTTTTATTAACTGCATTTTTTGGTTTATATTCCATTATGGTAAATGTTGCTGGTGTTTCTGACCCTTGATTTACAGCTAACAATCCACCCATTTTTAAACTTTCAATTTTTGTTTGTTCAAAAACTTTTACGGTATAATTCCCTTCTTTTCCTTTGGCTTTAATTTCTTCTGCTATCTTAATTGCATCTAAATACGAAACTGGTTCGTTAACCATATCTCTTGCCCAAAAAACAGCTTTTACTAGATTTTGTAATTCTTCTAAATCTTTTTTTGATATATTTCCTAGAATCTGTACTTTTTGAAGCTTATTTTTCTTTTCTTTTTTATCTTTAAAGTATTTCAAAAATTGATAATTTGATAATAAAAAACCATCTAAAAAAGCCAATATTTCTTTTTTATTATTCCCACAAATAGTTACGATTTCTTCTTTTTTTAAATTTTGATGTATGTTAAAAGCATGTACTCTAATATCTTGAGCTGACTGTTTGCTAATATTAACAACATAAGTATAAATTTCTGACTTTAAATATTGAATTTTTTCTTTTTTAAAATTCTTTTTAAAGTATTTAACTTGGTCATTGCTTATTTCTTTTATTTCTGAAATTTTATCTGCTAAAAAAATTACATTCTCATTTTTTTTTATAGCGTTTATCTTAGTTAATTGTATCATTATATCCTTTTTTTTTGTTTTACAAATATAGGATTTGTTATTTAAAAATTTACGCTATTTAATAAGATTAACTATGTAATGAAATGTGTAGTTCTTTAAAATAGTCAAAAGCTTGTATCAATCTGGAACCATACCAGCTAAAATATTCTCCATCAACTAAAATAATTTTTGCTTTGGAATATTCTGTAAATATTTTTTTATGTTTTTCTTGAAATGGATATGGTTCCGATGATAATAAGATATAATCTACTTCTTTTATTTTTTCAATCTCGATCTCTGGATAACGATCTAAATATTTATATATATTTTCGAATTTATTCAGTTTTAGCAACGCATTGATAAATGTATTTTTTCCTGCAACCATATATGGATTAGCCCAAATAAAGTAAGCAATTTTTTTCTTTTTTTTATCTTTTATGTAAGCCGAAAATTGTTTTTGTTTTTGTTGAATTTGCTGATTTATTCTATCTGCTTTTTGTTTGCAATCTAATAATATCCCTAACTTTTGTATTAGTTCCAATACATCTTTTATTGTATTCAAATTGGATACATAAGTTACTGTGATTTCTTCAACTTGATTAACTATTTCTTTGGTATTCTCTTCTTTATTACATAAAATAAAATCTGGTTTTAAAGCTTTAATTTTATCTAAATGAATTTGTTTTGTTCCTCCAACGACAGTTTTTTGTTTTTTTAAATGTTTTGGATGAATACAAAATTTTGTAATTCCGACAAGCCTATCTTCTAACCCTAAATCAACTAATAATTCTGTTAAAGATGGTACCAATGAAATAATTCGTTGTGGCGTTTTATCAATTTCAATTTTTCGATTTAATTGATCTTTATATTGCATAATTTTAATTGCTACGCCAAAAATAAGGTGTTAATATGATTAAAACGGTAAATAATTCTAATCGTCCTAATAACATTAAAAAAGCAGACCACCATTTTCCGAAATTTGGTAAGGAATCGTAATTATTTACTGGACTTAATGCTCCAAATGAAGGACCTACATTACCTAAACTAGAAGCTGCTGTTCCTAATGAAGTCATGTAATCTAATCCCATAATACTAAAAACTGCTGCTCCAACTCCAAAAGTTACCATATATAATATAAAAAATGCCATGATATTAAATACAATTTCTTTGGTTACCGATTTTTTATTGAATCGTACTGGAATTATTGCATGTGGATGTATGGTTCTTTTAAATTCTAAAATGGAATTTTTTACCATAATGATATGTCGTACAATTTTAACTCCACCAGCTGTTGATCCTGCCGATGCTCCAAAAAACATCAACATAAAGAATAAAACGGTTAAAAAAGGTGTCCAAATAGTAAAATCTGCCGTTACAAATCCTGTGGTTGTTATTACTGCTAATACCTGAAACAATGCATGTCTAAAACTACTTTCTGCCTCTCCTAAAACTTTTGGATGTGCTATGAGTTGTATTTCGGTTGGATTTATAGATACACTTGCAAAATAATAAATGATTATAGCGGAGATTAGTGTTGCTATGATTACTATTAACACATAAATTTTAAATTCTTCATCGTGTAATACTTTGGCTATTTTTCCTTTTAATGCAAAGTAACTCAATACGAAATTCATTCCTGCAATAAACATAAAAACAATAATAATATATTCAATTAATGGATTATTATTCCAATACGCTATACTTGCATTTTTAGTTGAAAACCCTCCTGTTGAAAGGGTACACATTGCGTGATTTATTGCATCAAAAACAGTCATTCCTGCAATTTTTAATAGTACTGCTTGTAGTATGGTAAATCCCAAATAGATATACCAAAGTCGTTTTGCTGTATCTGTAATTCGTGGATGTAATTTATCTGCTGATGGTCCTGGTGCTTCTGCTGCAAAAAGTTGCATTCCTCCAATTCCTAGTAGTGGTAAAATTGCTATTGCAAGTACAATAATTCCCATACCTCCGATCCAATGTGTCATACTTCTCCAAAATAGAATTCCATAAGGCATCGCCTCTATATCGTTTAATATGGAAGCTCCTGTTGTGGTATATCCACTCATCGTTTCAAAAAAAGCGTTTGTGAAATTTGGTATTGTTTGTGTAAAAAGGTAGGGTAATGTTCCTGATAATGTTAAGAAGACCCATCCTAAGGTTACAATTAGATATCCTTCTTTTTTCTTTATTTGTTTGGTAAAGTTTTTTGTTATATATCGTAATAAGACTCCAGTACTAACGGTAACAATTCCTGCAATTGCTATGCCTTGATTTGCACTATCCTTATAGATAAGCCCAACTAAAGCAGACAATAACATAAATCCTCCATTAAAGAGCATTAATATACCCATCATCTGAAAGATTATTCTATAATTTATTTTATTCATTTCTTTGTTTCACACGTAATTTACTATCTAATAAATATGGTGTGGTTATTTATTTTAATTAAATAATCTTTCCATTTTATTTATGGTATTTGGCGTACAACAAATTAATACTTTATCGTTTGCTTGTACTTGAAATCCTCCTAATACAATTAGCCCTTCTCCATTTCTTATTACTCCTGCAATTGTTGCTCCTTTTGGGATATCTAATTTTCGAATAATCTTTTTTGTAATTTCTGCATTTTGTGGTACAATAAACTCTAAAATTTCTGCATTTATATTATTTAGTGTTGCTATTTCTACCACTTCTCCTTTACGAATATACCTAAAAATACTATTTGCTGCTAGTAACTTTTTATTTATTAAGGTGTCTATTCCTATACTTTGGGATAATTTAAAATAATCGATATTTTCGACTAGTGCAATGGTTTTTTTTACTCCTTTTGATTTTGCCACCAAACAAGACATAATATTGGTTTCACTACTTCCTGTTAAGGATAAAAATGCATCCATATCTTCTACATTTTCTTCTTCTAATAACTCTACATCTCTTCCGTCTCCAGAAACTACTAATGCATTTGGTATTTCATCTGCTAATAGAAACGCTTTTTGTTTATTACTTTCTATTATTTTGATGTTTAGTTTTTTATTGCACAATTGTTTTGCTGTTCGGATACCAATTCCACTTCCTCCAAGTATCATTACATTTTTGATATTAGTTTTTGTGGTTCCCGAAAGTTTATATAATTCATCTACTCCTTCTTTTGTTGTCATGAAATATGCCTGATCTCCTTCATTAAAAACAGTATTTCCTCTTGGTATTATGGTTTGCTGTGAGTTTTTATGCTGAATTGCTATTGGCATAAAATGTATTCCTGAAAAGGATGCTGCGGCTTCTTTTACGGACATTCCTACAAATGGTGCTTTTTTTGACAATACAATTCCCATCATGGTTAGTTCTCCTCCTTCAAATTCGTGTGTATCATTAAATGCAGCCTGATTTAGTAACAGTTTTATTTCATTTGTTGCTAATTCTTCTGTAGAAATCAATTCATCAATTCCTAATTCTTTAAAATTAATTTCCTCTTTTTTATCTATGAATTCTGTATTACTAACTCTTGCAATAGTTTGTTTTGCTCCCAACCTTTTCGATATTACACATATAGTTATGTTTATTGCTTCGTTAGACGTTACTGCTATTAATAAATCTGTATCTGCAATTCTTGCATTTTTTAAAACTTCTATTGATGTTGCATTACCAAATTTTGTACTTATATCTAATCGTGTATTTGCATATGCTAGATGTTCTTTATCTAAGTCTATTAATGTTATATCGTGAGCTTCGTACGATAATAATTTTGCTAAGTGAAATCCTACTTCACCTGCGCCTGCGATTACAATTCTCATTTTAAGAATTTTTAGTTTTTGGAATACAAATGTAATATTTTTTATCTAGTATTGCTTATTTAATTCTTTGCAAATTTGCTTTTTCTCTAGAAATAATCTTCTAGTTTGCTATGTACCTTTTCTATTTCTTTATCTACATAAGACTGTGCGTAATGTACATATCTATTAAAGGATTTACTTGCGCTACTATGTCCACTTATTTTACGTACTAAATGCTCTGGCATTCCTAATATTAGTAATGTTGTTATTGCTGTTCTTCGCATCATGTGTGAGCTCATTTTATCACAAAATCGATTTTTATTTGCATGTATTTTTTTTGTTTTCCCTCTTCTTTCTCTTGATACGGATACGGATTTTGTGAAATTTGCTTTTTCTCCTAATTTTTTTAAGTTTTTATTAAAATTAAAAAGTGTTATATGCCGAAACACCTTTTCTTTTGCGTTTCTAGTCTTATATTTTTTATATATTTCTATGGCGTAATTTGGTAATCTGATTAAACTATAGGTTTTTGTTTTTTGAGATTTTATTTTTAAATACCAAACATTTTCTTGTTTTTCAAAATTTTTATTTGTTAATAGAAATATATCTGAATATCTTAATCCTGTGGTACATCCAAATACAAATATATCTTTTATTCGTTTTAATGTGTAAGATAATTCATCTTCAAATTCTTTATTATGAATTAAAAATTTTAACTGTTCTGGTGATAATACAAATATTTCTACTTCTTCTTTTCGGACATAAAACAACCGCTGAAAATCTCCTATTTGTATGTCTTTATCGTTCTTTAAATAATTAAAAAATGTTCGAATATGTTTTACATTTGCTCCTACATAGTTATCGTAACATCCGTTTTTATATAAGTATTCGGTGAATTTTTTATAGAATTTTTTCCAGTAGTTTTTTTCAGAGGTATACTCTCTTTTTGTTAGTCTTGATGTGTCACATATTCTTAATTCGAAATTGGTTTCTTCTGAAAATTTTAAAAGGTTATTTAAAGCAAATCGGTAATTGTTTACGGATCCTTTTGTTATTCTCTCTCCATTTTTTTTTAAACGTTTTCCTGTTTCACTCTCCCTAATAAATTTTTTAAATAATGGTATTAGTGGTTGTGGTTTTTTCATTAAATCTATTCATGTAGTTGTTTTACAAAAATAGGGAAATATATTTATATTAAATATTCATGATATTAATTTGTTTTATTGTCAATAAATAACTAACTCATCTGATATTAAAAAAATATGTGTAAATTTTTTTTAAAAAAAACCATGAAAAAATCATAAAAATTATAGGTAAAGTCACAAAATAATATTTATAATGATTCATATATAATTCTTCCTCAATCATAAAAATTTTAGGTTTATCTTTTAAATAAACTACTTTTTTATTATGAAACTTCTTTATGTCTGTTTGTAATGATTTTCTGTTGATGTTATGTGTTATTTTAACTTTTAAACTATCGTTGGTTATGAAATAATAATTGTAATAATAATTTTTTTCATTATTCCCATTAAATAACATCTCTTCTTTTATTTCTGTTATTTGTCCATTTAACTTCAGTTTATTAATTTTTAAGTAATTAATATAATAAAAATATAAACTCAAAGAAACACTTGCTATTATTGATATAGTTATATAACTATTCTTCATCATCTGTTTTTTCTTTTAATTGATTAAAGACATTTTTTACATCTTCAATTACTTGATTAAAACCTTCATCATCTCCTTTAAAAACACCTTTTAAAAATGTTGAAAGATTATTAAATTGTGATTCCCAAGAAGTATCTGGATTATCTTTTTCAGGAATCATAAAATACCAATCAATCCTTGCAGCTGCACTTGCGTTAGGTGTATCAGTAAGTATTGTTTCTGCTAATGCTGTCCCATCAATTGTCAAAGATGTTGCATTAGCTCCATCTGGCCAATAACAATAAGAGGCTCCAAAGCCACAGATATTACCAGAATAATCTGCAAAAGCACCAGAATAGTCAAAAGCTTCATTAAAATTACCACCAACAAGACCTATTGAGCCACTTAATGATGGAAAATTTAATATTCCATCTGTAGGTCCTGCTCCCACACTTAAACCTATCCCTATATGAGGAAATACTCCATTTTTAATATTATCTCCTCCAATATTATAGGTGCCTGACACACCACCAACTACCACCACATTCAAAGAGACTCCTTTTGCTGAAATAATAGTTTTTTCTTTCGATACTGAAAAATCAACAACAACAGTTTGTTCATTAATTTTTTTATTTATATACTTAGGTATGCTCTTAATAACTTCGACAGCTGCACGTTCTGCATAATCCAATGCAATATCCGTAGCTTTCTCTACCACAAACTGAGTTCCTTGCTTTAGCAATCTTTTTAAATAAGAGTCAAACTCCAAACCTTCAAGCTCAACACCATCAAAAACTCTATTTTCACTAAATGCATAAGAACTATTCCAAGGATATTTAGCTGTTAAAGGATCCACCGCAAAAAACCGCCCCACTCTAGGGTCATGCATTCTAAACTTGTAATTTATGCTATTTCCTTCGCCCTTAATTTCATCATCTTTTTCTTGAGTTTGGAAGCCATACCGATAGCTATTGCTAGAGTATGACCTCGTTGGGACTATCATTCCGAAAGGATAGTAACTAAAACTACTCTTAAGTTAATAAATAAAAGAACTTATATGATACTTAAATATATAAAATTTTACACTATTTGGCTCTTTTCGACATAATTTATGTAGTAAATATACGACTTTTTTATTGGGTTTTTAGGTTGAATTTTAAAAACCATTCTAGAATAAACTCATGCTTTATTTTTTAATCTGACAATAAAATACTTACGTATTTATACTTTTAAATTTTAATTAATATTCTTGCTCACATTAAAAATTTTCTAATACATCTAACATTTTCTTTTTAATCATATCGTAATTTTTAAAAATAATAAAATGTGTTCCTTTATTTATGGTAACACACTTTAGTAGACTGTCATTTACTTTTGTTTGTATAAATGTCATGTTTTTATATGGCACTAATCCATCCTTATTTCCGTGATAATATGTTATTGGTGTTTTAATTTTATCCCAATCATTTTCCATTTTTTCTAATTCCATAACATGTGCTAATTTTTCGTCTTCTGCTACTCGAAATACTTTTGGAGATAACCATCTTGTTGCTTTCCATTTGGCAAAATTTCCAAACCAAAAATATTTTTCATCTTTAGGAGATACTGCTGGTGCAATCATTATTATATGCCCGTAGCTTTGATTTTTCATTGCCATTTTTGCAATAATAGGACCTCCATACGACCATCCTACCAACATGATTTTATTTTGCCGATACTTTTGAGCAATGTATTCTATCATTGCAGCTTGTTTAGCAATAGATGTTTCTGCTTTTCCAAAATTTGAATATCCGTATCCTAAACGATCTACTGTTACTAAATTTGCTTTTTTTTGTAATTCTTTATCTTGTAAATGTTTGTAATAATTATCGGAAGAACCAGGTGCACCATGTACAAATATAATGGTTGGTATATTCTTATCAAATGTTTTATCTGCAATATATCTAATTGAAATACCATTGTAGGTATCGTGGTAAATTTTTGGTGTTTGTCCTTTCTTTTTAAAATTTTTAAGTACGGATTTATCACTTTTCCGCATGGTCATACATGAGTTTGCTGTAACTAAAAATAGTACGAATGTGAATACTAATAAATATCTTTTTTTCTTGAATTTTTTCATATTAATATCTTATAATTCCTAAATATAAACTATTTTCGTTAATGATTAGTCGTTGTAATTTAAAAACCTAACAATATAATAATGATAGATTCTTTGGTGTCTTCGGAATGGTTAAAAATCAACCTTAACAATCCTAATTTAATAATTTTGGATGCTAGCCAGCAAAAAAAACAAAACAATTTTTTAAATATTCGAATTAAAGGTGCTCGGTTTTTTGATATTAAAAATGACTTTAGTAATACAAATAGTAAATTTCCAAATACATTTCCTAGTGTCACTCATTTTGAAAATTCTTGTAGAAAATTAGGCATAAACAATACGAGTAAAATTGTGGTTTACGATAAAATGGGAGTTTTTTCTAGTCCACGTGTCTGGTGGATGTTTAAAACTATGGGACACGATGCTATTGTTGTTTTAGATGGTGGTCTGCCAGATTGGATAAACCATAATTTTGAAACAGAAATATTAAAAAAAGGAATTTACAAAAAAGGGAATTTTAAAGCTAATTTTAATATAAATAATATTCGTTATTTTGATTTTATAAAACACAATATCGCTTCTAATAATGCGTTAATTATCGATGCACGTTCGTCAGAAAGATTTAATGCTGTAGAGCCTGAACCAAGAGCAGAATTACGTAGTGGTAACATTCCTAATTCTATTAATTTACATTATCAAATGGTACTCCATAACGGAAAATTTAAATCCAAACAAAAATTGGCTGCAATTTTTGCGAAGATTAAAACCAATAAACCATTAATTTTTAGTTGTGGTTCTGGTATTACAGCTTGTATTGTTTTATTGGCCTGCGATTCGTTTTTAAATACTAAAAAATCAATATATGACGGCTCTTGGACAGAATGGGCGCAATTGAGCAATGAATAGAGAATAGAGAAATTTATTGTTTATTTAGAATAACGTCTCCTTAAGTTTCGAGACGAGTGATATTAAAAAACACCTTTGCAAGAAAAAGATTTTAAAATTATGCACAACCTATTAAAAAAATAACAAATGTCTATTGAAATAAAAAATGTAAGTAAATATTACGGCAATCAAAAAGCGCTAGATTCGGTCAGTTTTTCGATTAATTCTGGTGAAATTGTCGGTTTTTTAGGTCCAAATGGTGCTGGGAAATCTACCATGATGAAAATTATTACTACATACATTCAACAAGATGATGGCGAAGTAATTGTAAATGGTTTTCATACATTAACAGAGGGTTTATCTGTTAAAAAATCTGTTGGTTATTTACCCGAACACAATCCACTATATGTAGAAATGTATATTAAAGAATATTTGGAGTTTTTAGCAACTATTCATAATGTTTCTAAAAATCGAATAGATAATGTAATTACATTAGTTGGTTTAACTCTTGAGAAACATAAAAAAATAAAACAACTTTCTAAAGGATATCGGCAACGTGTTGGTTTAGCTGGTGCTTTATTACACGATCCTGATGTTTTGGTTTTAGACGAACCTACTACTGGTTTAGATCCAAATCAGCTGATTGATATTAGAAACTTAATCCGAGAAATCGGTAAAACAAAAACAGTTCTCTTTTCTACACATATTATGCAAGAAGTGGAAGCGGTCTGCAATCGTGTAATTATCATTAACAAAGGTAAGTTAGTTGCAGATAATACTATTGATGAATTGACTAAAGAACACTCATTAACCTCAATTTTTACAGAATTGACAAAATAAATCTATATTTGGTTTATGAAATTTTCAAAAAATAGAAAAACAATTCGCACCATTTTAATTGCAGTTTCTTTTATTATTGTTACTGCAATTTTGTGGAATACCTATGATTTTTTTAAAAAATTTAAGGACGAGGAGCGGATTAAAATGGAAATTATATCTGCTGCTCAAAAAGATATGGCCATAAAACCATTAAATAGTATTGATGTAAGTCTACCTTTAAAAATATTGAATAGTAATAATAATATACCTCTGATTATTACTAACGAAAAAGGAGAAATTACTTCTGTGAAAAATTTGGATTCTATTAAAGAAAAAGACAGCTTATATCTTGCTAAACAATTAGCAATTATGAAAAAGAACAATAAACCTATTCCATTAAATTATACTGTTGATGGTATTAACATCGGACAAAATCTATATTACAAAGATTCCGATTTATTAATAAAGTTAAAATACTATCCATTGGCTTTATTACTAATTTTGGTGTTATTTGGTAGTGTTATTTATTTGGTTTTTAAATCTTCTAAAGTTGCCGAACAAAATAAACTTTGGGCTGGTATGGCTAAAGAAACAGCACATCAAATTGGCACTCCTTTATCTTCGCTTTTAGGTTGGGTAGAAATTTTAAGAATGGATAATGTCGAAGAAAGTACAATTACTGAAATAGAAAAAGATATTAATCGTTTAAATACTATTGCAGACCGTTTTTCTAAAATTGGCTCTATTCCTAAATTAGAAAAAATTAATCTGGTTGAAGAAACTAAAAAATCATTTGACTATCTAAAATCTCGTAGTTCTAAACAGATTAATTTCAATTTTAATACAGACAATTCCGAAATAGCTGTTAAAGCTAACAAACAGCTTTTTTCTTGGGTTATCGAAAATATTATTAAAAATGCTATTGATGCTATGCAAGGTAAAGGAAAACTGGATTTAGAAATAAAATCTAGTGACATTAACACTAAAATATTAATTACCGATTCTGGAAAAGGAATACCTAAAACGCATTATAAAAAAATCTTTGAAACTGGTTTTACAACCAAAAAACGTGGTTGGGGTTTAGGACTTTCTCTTGCAAAACGTATTATTGAAGATTACCACAATGGGAAAATTTATGTAAAAAAATCTACATTAAATAAAGGTACTTGTATTGCTATTTCTTTAAAAAGAACCTGAAATTTAGATTAATCTATCAATAATTACAGAGGTATCTATTAACATTAAACTTAAAATGCCGATTACCAATAAAAATTTTAAAATATTATGCAATACAATATAGTTGCTTTTTGAACTTGCCTTCCATAATAAAATAAAAAAAAATAGTAGAACAATTATCGAAAAGTAAAAGTAATATTTCATGTTACCTATTTCATCGTATCGCAATATAAAATAAATTGGACTTACTGTAAAAATCACAAAAAAAGAAATGAGAATTTTAGTAAAACGTTCATCGTATTTAATTGGAATTGTGCTATAATTTTGTACAATATCTCCTTTTATATTTTCTAAATCTTTAATGAGTTCTCGTATCAATAAAATAAAAAATAAGAATGTTGCATGTACAAAAATAACTTCCGAAAAGTTTTTATAATATACAAAAACCGCAAAAAATGGTAATAATGCCAAGATTGCAGCCGAAAACAATCCTGTTAAAGGTTGTTTTTTTAATTTATGTGAATAAAACCAAATTAGAAATATATATACTGCAAAAAATAAAGCTGCTCTCCACGATACTAAAAAACCAAATAAAAATCCTAAAAAATTCAATAAAAAATAGATTTGCAATTTTGTCTTCTGACTAATAAAACTATCTAATTCTGTTTTTTGTGGTTTGTTTATTACATCTTTTTCTCTATCGTAAAAATTATTAATTATGTATCCTGCTGCAATAGTACATGCTGTTGCTAACACAATAAAATATAAATGAATATCCATTAATACAAAATGTAAGGATTTTTGTGGCGAAAAAATAAAAATTGCCGCCAAATATTGTGCAACAACAATAGCAATAATATTATAACCTCGAACCACTGAAAGCATACTTAAAAACTTAAAGTAAAATGGTGCTTTCTTTTTACTATTTTCTTTTGCTACTTCTAATAAATCCATTGTTTTTCCCCTTAACTAATTTCTTTTTTGATTAATTGTCATACCTCTTTTTCACGAAAAGAGTACAAAGATTAAATACGCAAAGTTTAGAGTTACTATTATTTTCTTTACTTATTCACTCTTATTTTCTGTCTTGTAAAGCAAATACTTTACGTAACAAATCACTTGTTCTACTATTTACACTGGATCGTATTTTTAACTCTTCTTTACTTACCATTTTAAAAACACTTTTTAACGCTTCGTTCGTCACGTAATTGGTTAAATTTGGATTTACATCTTTTGTTAACGGAATTGCATTATATCTTGTTATTAAGTTTGTCCAAATTTGGTCTGCCCCTACTTTTGCAAAAGAATTATTTATTATTGGCTGAAATTTATCATACAATGCTTGGTTTGTTTTGCTTTGTAAAAAAGAAGTTGCTGCATCTTTATTTCCTAATAAAATGTTTTTTGCATCGATTAATGTCAATCCTTTTATAGCATTTACAAAGATTGGTGTTGCTTCGCTTACTGCATCTTCTGCTGCTCTATTTAACATTTTTACTCCTTCGTCTGCTAGACTTCCTAAACCGATACTTCGCAAAGTGCTTTCTACTTTTTGTAATTCTTGTGGCATTACTATTTTTACCAATTCATTTTTATAAAAACCATCTTTTAAAGCCAATGTACTTACTTGATTTGTTATTCCGTTTTGCAAGGCTTCTTTTAATCCTCCTGCTATTTCTGCATTACTCAATGTTGGATTTGGCATTTGATTTACCACTTGCTGTAATTCTGCACAAGAACTCAATTGGATGATTACTAATAATAAGAATGCTTTTTTTATCATGATGTGTTTTTTGTACAAATATAACAAAATAACGGACTGATTATTGTAACTTGCTTTGCATGATTTTTTTTTTTAAATTTAGACTCAACAAATACATTGCTATTGCCATTTGGCCTTTTATTATCATAAATAAAAATTACAAGGGAGATAATGTGTTAATTAATCACGAAAAAATTCATATAAAACAACAGCTCGAATTGTTTTGGTTGCCTTTTTTTATTTGGTATTTTGTTGAATTTTTATTTCGTTTTTTACAATACAGAAATTGGCATAAAGCTTATTTGAATATTTCGTTTGAACGCGAAGCGAATAAATACGAATCTGATTTTGACTATTTAAAAACGCGAAAAAGATTTTCTTTTTGGAAATTTTTGTGATTTTTTTAGTGCCGAGTTTACTATTTTTTAATATTGCTGTATATAATATCCTAAAAGACTATTTTCTTTTCCTCTCATTTCAAATAATACACAATTATTTTTAAAATCAAATTTTAGCAATCCAAAACTAGTTTCCTTAATAACATTTGTTACTCTAAACGGATTTTCTTCTCCTTTAAAACTTGTATATGCATGTGTTAATCCGCTTGAAGTAAAATCTATTAACGGATATTTTAAAGAACCTATTTGTGCTTTTGATATTTCCGATATGTGTCTGTCTCCTGATAAAATAATAACATTTTTGGCTTTCGTTTTTAAAACAATTTCTTTTAATTTTTCTACTTCGTGCGGCATGTTTCCCCAAGATTCAAATCCGTGTTTTGTAGACAAAAATTGGATGCTACTCATTAAAATGTTAAAACTTGCTGTGGATGTTTCCAACTCTTGTTCTAACCATTGCCATTGTGTTTTTCCAAGCATGGTTCCTTCGTTACTCTTATTTGGAATGTATCTTTTTTCTCCTGTTGGATCTTTGGTTAATTCTGTTCTAAAATAACGTGTGTCTAACAATATTATCTTTACTGAATTGGTGTCTTTTTTTATTGTTTTGGCATAGTAGACTCCTTCCCTATTTCTTCTTGTATCTTCTTTTGGTACATCAAAAAAATCTAATAATATATGCTTTGCTTCTTCTTTTATTGGATTTTCTATTCCTCCATCATTTATACCATAATCGTGGTCGTCCCAAGTTCCTAAAATAGTTGTTTTACTTGCAAAATATTTATAAAGGCTGTCTTGTTTAAATTTTTTAAAATTTGCTGCTAATACATCTGGGTTTTCTGTATCCGAATAGATAATATCTCCTCCCCAAATAAATGCTTGTGGCTTGTTTTTTAATATTTCCTTAAATAATTTGTTCTCTATATTCTGATTGTTACACGAACCAAAAGAAAGTGTCATCTCTGTTTTAAAATCAATTTCTACAATGTCTTTTTTTACTACTTTATTCTGACAAGATACACATCCCAAAAAGAATAGTAAATATATATTTTTCATCTAATAAATGTTTCCTCAAATATAAAAATAAATGTTCTTTGTTTAATCTTTTAATATACTTACTTTTACAGTAATGGCTACTTCTATTAAAATACAGTATTTTAAAACTCCTTTTGGGGAATTAATTTTAGGTTCTTTTCAAGAAAAATTATGCTTGGCGGATTGGCGTTATCGCAAAATGCGTTCTGCTATTGATAATCGAATTAAAAAAGGGCTGGATGCCGATTTTATTGAAGAAACTTCCGATATTATCGAAAAAACAAAAACACAATTAACCGAATATTTTAAAGCAACTCGAAATTCTTTTGATATTGATTTACTTTTTGTTGGTACAGATTTTCAAAAATCGGTTTGGAATGCTCTTATAAAAATTCCGTTTGGAAAAACAAATTCGTATCTCCAATTATCTAAAAACCTCCACAACGTAAAAGCCATTCGCGCTGTTGCTTCTGCTAATGGCGCTAATGCGATTTCTATCTTGGTTCCTTGCCATCGCATTATTGGTTCTGATGGTAAATTAGTTGGTTACGCTGGTGGTTTATCTGCTAAAAAGAAACTTTTAAAACTCGAAGGTGCTTTGGTGGAAAATCAATTAAGTTTGTTTTGATTTATCTTTATTGGTTTTGTTTATATTTGGTCTTTATTATTGATTGCAATTGGTGTATTCTTCTTTTTTAAGAGACGAAAAAAATAAGTAATTTTATACACGAGAAAATAATGTTATTTTCTCGTGTTAATTTTATTTACTATGGCTTTTGAAACCGAAAGATTATTAATTAGATCTACTACAATTGAGGATGCTCCGTTTATTATGGAACTGATGAATACGCCGCAATGGATTACTAATATTGGTAATCGGAATATTCGTAACGTAGATGATGCTAAAAATTATATTCTAGACAAAATGATTCCACAATACGAAAAACTTGGATATTCTAACAATACTGTTATTCGGAAATCGGATAATGTAAAAATTGGTACTTGTGGTTTATATAAACGTGATGGCTTAGATAGTGTGGATTTAGGTTTTGCTTTTTTACCTGAATTTCAAAAAAAAGGATACGCTTATGAAAGTAATTTACAATTAGTTAAAACTGCTTTTACTTTTCATCATCTTAAAAAATTAAAAGCGATAACTATAAAAGAAAATATTGCTTCACAAAATTTGTTACTTAAATTAGGTTTTAAACCTATTGGTTTTTTTGAAATTCCTAATGAAGAGGAAAAATTGTTGTTATTTGAATTGGATGGTGGTTTATAAGAAAAAAGCTCTTTCTTTTTTACTTAAAAGCCTACATTGCTCCACTTTTCCCATCAATAAATATCTATTTTTTGCTATTATATCGTAGAAAAAATCGGTTATTATACTTGGTATTATTTTAAAGTAACGAAGTGTTTTATAGTTAGATTCTATGTATTTTAATATCACAAAGAAACCTCGTGATTTTAAAAATAATTTGGTGTTTTCTATTACTAGAATCGTACTTAAATCATTACTTAGTTGATATGTTTCTACTATTTGCGCTCCCAATTCGGATTGAAAGGAAACGAATTTAAGTTTTTTTGATGGTTTTCTGTCTAATATAAATTGAATAAATGCATTGCAAAATCCACAAATACCATCGTAAATTACTACAACATGATTGTTTAATAAGTTATTTAATTCTATTTTATTCATAATTTCTTTTTTTTAAAAAGTAAGACATAAAAAATAATATGGTAACAAAAATCAGCATTAAACCTGTATGATTTAAAGTGTTGTGTGTCGATCCAAAATAATCGGTAATAGAAATTTTATTTAGGTTACTGTAAACTAAGAAAAAGAAAAGGATTTCAAATAATTTTTTTCCTTTTGTAATCACTCCTAAAAATATCGCTAATAATACAATAAACAATGCTCCTAAAATAACATTTGCAAATGCTATGAAATCTAAAGCAAATAATAATCGCAATAATAATGGTAATGCAATTGTTAATGCTAAAATAACTCCTGCAATGATTCGAGATACAAATAAACGTTGTACTGGTTTGTAGGATGAATTAACAAAATAATGCGTTCTATATGCTTTGTCTTTTGTTGCTATATCTGACCAAACTGCAATTTGTAAAAACCACGCTATTGGTAATATAATACCATGTGCAATATCTAAGTGTAAAATACCCATCATAGCCATTCCACATACTGTTAAAAACCACACCCATTTTGGATTTTTTCTTAAAAATACGGTTAGTTCTGTACGTATTAATGGTGTTAATTTTGTTGTTTTTGTAATGGATTCTGTTGTTTTTTTAATATCAAAAGATGCATTTGTTGATGTGTTTGTTGTTGTTTTATCTTCTACAATACGTTGTTTTTCTTTCAGATTAAACCGATGGAAAAAGAAAGAAGCTATGTATACTAATACCAAGAGAGCAAACATCCAAAACAATCTATACAATAGGTATTGCTTAGAAAATGAGGGTGTTTTAATTTCTACAACTTTATATGTATCTCTTCCTCCAGAAACCAATCCGATAGTTAGTTTTGTATCGGATTTTGGATATTGTTGTATTATTTGTTGTTCTACTAGTTTTAATGGTTGTTGTATTCCAAATAAATCTGTTACATTATTATTTTCTGTTTCGGATGAGGAGAATAATGTAAAAAAGAAAACCAGTAAAAAAATACCATATTGTACAAATACTTTTTTTGGAAAAAATATTTCGAGTATTATGGATAGACTTACAATTAAGAGTAATGATGGTATCGCTATAAATAAATATGGTTGAATAAAATCTAAAATATTAAAATCAAATCCTTTTCCATATAAAAAGAATAAACCAATACTCACAATAAGAACCATGCTTAAAATTACTAATAGTATAATAAAATTACTCCATATTTTGGTAAAGATATATGCTGCATTTGATATTCTTGTTGCTCCAACTATTTGACCTATTCGTGTATCTATATCTTTTTTTAAACTGCCATTAATTAAGAAAAATCCAAATAAAGAAAGGAATACACTAGACATTATTGCGGTTACAAATCCTATCCAAGAGGAATTATAAGCTCCTACAAAATCGCCATAACGCATGGTAGAATAATTTGCACTCTCTGATGGTACAAAACTAAATGCTACATATATACTTGCTGCTATGGTAATTAAAAACGAATAGCTCCTTACATATTGTAAAAAATTTCCTTTTATACTATTTTTTAATTGTAACATTTTATTTTATTTTTTAGTTGCATATATATATGCATCTTCTAATGTTGCTGTCATTAACTGAGAGTTCTCTGCTGGTTTTTCGGCAATATATCTTACTCTAAACTCATTCTGCAAACGATAAGAACTTACGACATTATAATTCGTTTTAAATTGAGAAAGTGCTATTTTATCCATCGTTGTTTCAAAAACCTTTCCTGTTGCTAAATTGATGATATTCTCTTGCGAATCTTTTATGATTAATTCTCCTTTTTTCATAATTGCTACTTCGTCTGCAATAGATTCTATATCGGACACAATATGTGAGGATAAAATAACGATTCTATCGCTTGCTAAATCGGAAAGTAAATCTCTAAAACGCAAACGTTCTTCTGGATCTAAACCTACTGTTGGTTCATCAAAAATTAAAATCTTTGGGTCATTAAGTAGCACTTGAACAATTCCTATACGTTGTTTCATTCCTCCTGAGTATGTACCTAATTTATTTTTTGCTACATCAATTAGGTTTACTCCTTCTAATAATTGTTCTATTCTTTGACGTAACCCTTTCCCTCCTATTCCTTTCATTGCTCCTATATATTCTAAGAATTCGTATGCATTTAAGTTTGGATATACACCAAAATCTTGCGGTAAATAACCCAATACTTTTCGTATTGAATTAGGGTTCTTTACAATATCTACTCCATCTAAAAATATATTTCCTGCCGTTGGTTTACTTATAGAAGATATAATCTTTATTAAAGTAGATTTTCCTGCGCCATTTGGTCCTAATAACCCTAATATTCCTGATGATATATTAATGGAATACTCTTTTAATCCAAACTTATTAGAACCGTACTTTTTTGAAATATTTTTTATCTCTAATTGCATTTTATATTGATTTGATACCGTTAGTAATTATACGAATTATTTTCCTTTTACTATCATTCGTTGAAAGTTTTCTTTCTTTGTAAACAATTCTTTTATATTTATATTTTTGTCTTTTTGATCTATCATACTTTTCACTTCCTGTAACTTTTTTTGAAATACCTCTTTACTTTCGTAAGAAACTGCAAGTGCTTTCATAGATTGAAAATGAGCATCTGCTTCTAAAACAAGTCCTGGCAATCCATAAAAAACATAAGGTCCTGAGCTTACAGATATTTCTGGTGTAAACCAAACGGTTACTTTTGGATTGTTTTCTAAATGTGCTTTTTGACATTGGTATCCATTAATTTCTTTTTGCTCTTTTGTAATTTTCCATTTTAGTTCTTTTAAATTGCATTGAAAGTTAATATCCTTACCCATAAATATTTCTTTCCCATGAATATTTCCAGTTGCATCTTTATGAATAAAATAAGTATATCCAGAAGTATTAATTTTATCTACTTTACTAATAGAATCAACTATAAATACAGATTCTTTTGTTTTTAAATTTTGGTAAAAACTACTGTGTACTTTATAATTTTCTAACTTCATTAACATTTTTGTTAATTCGCTTGGATCTTGAATTTGTTTTTTAAGCATTCCTACTAAAAAGCTAGAAACGGCTCCACTATCGTAATTTACTTTAATAATGTTTTTGTCTTTTGTTTGTGCATGACTTGTTGTAAATGTTCCGATACAAAGTGCTAGTAATAAAATTTTGATTGTTTTCATGATGTTTAATTTTAATTGTTTATAATTTGTTTTTGTTATAATTTGTATTTAATTCCCAACACAAAATAATTTAAGGATTCGTTATTTATTATTGTATTGATTATTCCATTGTTTATTCTAAATTGTGAGTTGTAATTATCATTTTTAAAAACGGATAATAGTTCTCCTAAATGTCTTGATTCTATACTAAATGTTGTTCTGTTTTTTGTATATGATACTTCTAGGTTTATATTTTTTCTACTGTAATTTATTTCGTTGATACGATTGTTGTCTATTAAAAAACTTAAAGACCCTTTCCAATTATTATTTTTTAAGAGTACTGTAAATGTATTGTTAGTATATACTGAATTGTACTTTTCATTTTCAACTTTATTTTCGATAAATGAAACTCTTGAGGTTAATCTAAAATTTAATAAATGGTCGTTTATTGTTTCAATTTTAACTTTTGGTGTGATGTTATTTATTACGACATCTATTTTTTGTGCATTACCAAATGTTGTATAATTATCTAAGTTGTAATTAACTCCTAAGTCAATTTTTGTAGGATATTTATATGTAGAAACTGTTTTTGAGTAAAATGTTGATGCTCTAAAAGTTGTCGCTTTGTCTGCCAAGAAAAATTCAAATTGTGAGATACCATTATTTTGCTGTATAAATTGTTTTCTTAAAGTATTGTTTTGAACATCGTAAGACAACAATAGTGAAAATATTTCTGCATCAAATAAGTCATCGTAATTATATCCTATTTCAAAATTATTGGATGTTACAAACTCTAAAGGAAAACCGGTATTTCCAATCCAATTGTTATTAAACGGTTGTAATGTATTTATTCCTGTTTCTAATGCATTTACACGATTTGTTCTCGCATATTCTAGATAATATCGATGTAATTTATTTTCATAATCTAAGGATAGATTCATCGGTACAAATACTATTTGCTTCTTTACTGTTTTTAATGGTATATTGTTGCTTGTTGTATTTAATCCAATAGCAATCTCATAATCTAGTCTTTTAAAAAGGTTTCTTCCTATTGCTTTAAAATCAAAGTTGTAACGTTTCATAACTCTATCAACAACCAGATTGTTATTATTATTTCTATCTTTAATTGCTTCTGTTGTATTGGTATATCCGATGGTTAATGAAGGTATAAAGGCATCTGAAAATTTATATTTTAATACAGACTCTCCTTGAATTACACCTTTAGAGAACTTAAATTTTTGTTCTGATGCTGTAATGGCATTATTTTCTTCCATAAAATTATTTACTATTTTACTAGATTCGTTATAGTAAGCTACTTTAACTTCGGATATCAAACGCTTCTGTAATTTTTTCTTAAAAGCAAGTTGATGATATGAAGAAAATATTTCATTTAGATTATTAGATTTTAAAGTGTTATTTCCTGTTTCTATTCCGTTTTCAAATAATTTATTTTCAATAACACTTCCATTATTATTATCTATATAATTTGCGTTTAATTCGTAGGTTAAAATGGATTTTTCTGTAAGGCGATATGCCATTTTTAATGCTCCTAAAAAAGAATTTGCTTTTGATTTAGATTCGTTACGTGTATTTAATAACGGGACATTATCTAATGTTCTAGTATTCTGTAATAAATTATTAACTCTATTTGGTGCTATATGATACAGCAATCCAGAAGTTTTTAATCGTTGTGTTTGATTTCTCAAAGTAATACTAGTACTACTAAAAAAGTCCTTTTTTAAATTTTCGTTTTTAGAAAATAAAAATCCTAATGCTTGTCCTTGATAAGATGAAAACGGTTGTCCTTTACTAAACAGTTTACGGACTTCGTTAGATGTAATTGCTGTTTTCCCTATGGTATTCGTATTACTCGTTAAAAAAGCATTTAGATTACTCGAAAATAAAAATCCTTTTGCATTTGCACTGTATTTATTTTTATAACCTGCTTGTCCTTCGACATATCCATGTAAAATATTTTGAGTGTCTTTTTTTGTGTCAATATTTAAAACACTTTCTTGGTTTTCATCAAAATCGATAGTGAATTCTTCATTATAATTGTTAAAAACACTAATTCCTTCGATGATTTTATTCTCAATACTCTCTAAAGCAATACTATTTTGATTTACAAATGAAGGTTTGTTATTTACCAATATTTTATTAATACTTTTTCCTCTATAAATAATGGTTCCATCTTCGCTCAATCTAAAATTCGGTATTTTTCCTAAAATATCTTTCAGATTATCGTCTTTATGTAGATTGAGTTTTTCTAAATCTAATCGTATCGTATCTTTTACTTTATTTGATGAAACTAATATTACTTCATCCAACGATGCTGTATTTTCTTTTAGTACAAAATCTTTAACATATACACTTTGTTTATTGTCTTCTCCAAATGTGTACACTTCTGTTAAATAAGACATGTGTGCTATTTTTAAAAAATAACCGAGATCTAACTTTTTTGCTTCTACTTCGTAATTTCCTTTTTGATCTGTAACGGAATATGTTATTATATTCTTATCTGTATCGTATAATACTATTGCTACACTTTCTATTGGTAAATCAAAAGAATCCTTAACATTTCCTTTAATCGTCGTTTGTGCATTAGTGTTTATACTTAATATTGCTATAAAAATGCTAAAAACGATATTTATTAATTTTATTTCTCTCATCTTATTTTCCTTTTAATAAATTGGATTGTATGGTATTATTTTCTTCTTTGTAAAAAATACTAGAGGTTTTACTCTATTTATGTCGCTCTACTGGTTTTATAAAATTTTCTTTTTAAAGGTTTTATTACAAAGGATTTTCCATTGTGTAAATAATGACCAAAAGCAACATAATTTAACAATATCATTATTCCTGCAAAAGTGTAAAAGTTCATAAATATTGCGATAAATATATGTAGAACAATTGTTGTGATTAACATGTGTTTTCTAACTCTTGGCACATAAATCATTATAGGATAGACTAATTGTTCAAAGAAAACGGACCACGATAAAACCTTAAAAATTATTGGAAAACTTAACAATGGTGTTAAATAATTAATAGTACTAGGGGCATGAGCACTTAAAACAAGCCAAAGCGCATTACCATCAAACCAATCTGTTCCTAAAATTTTTCCAAATCCAGCAAAAAAGTAAACTAAGCACATGTGCACTTGTAAAAATCGAATAAAAAAGGAATATATAGTAATACTTAATTCTCCTTTTAAGACTGTCGAAATACTAATAAATACATTAATAAAAAGAACTAAGGATATAAAATAGTCTGCTCCATAAGAAAACATATAACTTGAGTTTACCATCATAAGATGAATAATCCATGCTACAATACTAAAGAATACTCTATTTTTACCTAAAACAATAGATATTAATGAAACTAGATATATAAAAAACACTAGTAATAAAGAAAAATTTTGAGATAGACCTAGATTAACGAATACATCCGTAATCCAACTTAATACAGGTTGATACCAAGATAAAAAATAACTGTTTAAATCTGGAGATATTAATCCTTTGTTTCCGTAAATCTCATACATATCTGGTGCGATAACAATAAGGTTGATTATACAGAATATTGCGATAATTTTTGTGAGTCTAATTTTATCTAAAAAATTAGTTTGTTCAAATAAGAATTTGTTTATTTTTTGTATCATGACTATAATTGTTTTAATTTATTTCTTTCTACTGTAAAGCCGAAAAATACTTCCTCTTTCATGTGTTCTTCAATAATTTTATCTGATTCTATATTTTCGTAGTGTGATAATTTCAAATATATTTTTATACTTGAAATGTCTGGATTGTAGGAAAATAACCATCTTGAGAAAGATTTTAATATACGATCTCTAACTTCGTCATTTCCTAATAAGTACGATTCTAAATAAGAATCGGCTGTGGTAAATTTTAATTCTGATTCAGAAGAATTAAAAGGGATCTCTAGTTTCGTTCCATTATTATCTACAAATAATAATTCTATAGATGAATTTGAAACGTTTGGAGAGAAGAAAGAATAACCTCTTTCTACACCCAAATAGGTTGCGTATGTTCTAAAATAATTTTTTACTTCTTTTGATGGAAGGTAATTGTCTGAATTTTTAACTATTCTCTGTCCAAAGTTATTTAAGGACGAGGAATAATCAGGACTATCAAAATATTTAAATCCATTGAAATTAATTACTAAGATTATAAATATATGCACAAGTAAAAAAGAACATAAAAATATTTTTAATGTTTTCATTTTATTTAATTTTAAAGTTAATTCTTATTAGAAGGAATATATTAGGCTAATTGCCAACGAAAAGTGAAGATTATAATATTCCCGTTTTTTTTCTTTTTTGAAAAAGGGAATTCAATTCCCTTTTTCAAAAAAAGAACATTGTCTAATTATTATTTAGACTGTCCGTAGTAGATGAAATCTCTTGTTATGAATTTCCAGTCTGCTTTTTTTGCTACTACTTCTAAGTTTCCTACTTCTGTGATTTGTACTTCATCCA
>JALSLK010000038.1 GCA_026988355.1 Flavobacteriaceae bacterium | reverse complement strand
TTTTATCGTTTGTCGGTCTACTCCTTTGGCCAAGGTATTTTTTATTTTTATTGTTCTATTTTGTTACTTAACTACACTCCAAAGATAAGGAGCAATCCTAGTGTTTATATTACACTAAAGGGTAGTTGAGTGTTTGTTTAGTAAAAACTACCCTTTCTTGTAGGGTATTATTTTTAGTAGATTGATTCAATACATTTGTAGGTACTAATCCTATATTTTGCGTATAGAAATCTATCAATCCATCGTAGGTCATTAAAATAGGAATCGTTTCCGATCCTAAATAGTTTATGGAGTTTCCAATAACTGTTGCTTTTATCCCTAATAAGTTTAAAATTCGTAATAATTTACTATCGCATTCTGCAAAAGCAATATTTCCTTTATGTTTACATATTGGAGAAATAGCACAAACCATTAATTGTTTAAATAGGTTTATATCTTTGACTTCCTTTTTAATTGCAAACCTTCCAATATGCCAAACATCATTTATAGAAACATTTTCATCTCCAGTAACTAATAAAGGATTTATACCAAATATCTTTTGTATAGGTAACATGTCTTTATAATTCCATCTTAAAACTCGAATCGACCCTGAAATTGAACCTGAAGCATCTTTGGAAACAAAAACTTCAGAATCATTAAAATAATTTACCTCTTCCTTGTAAATTGAATTTACATCTGTTTTATAATTTTCTGGTAAAATATTATTGGAATGGTGTTTGAAATTTTCGGTAACAACAAATTCTGATAAATCTAATAATTGATTTATTTTAAGTTTTTCTAAATGGTTTTTTGTGCTTATCATAATGGGTGTATTTTGATTTCAAAGCTAGTTCCACATCAGAGTTTAAGCGTTACACAAAAAGGTAGTAATAAGTTATTTAGGCAAAAACTATACAAAAGTGTAGGGGTATAAAATTTACTTTTTATTCTAAAAAACATTTCTATTAAACTGATAATTATCACGTTATATTATTTTTTACAGAAAATGGGTATTTGATAAAAAAATACATAAAAATAAATGCTATTTCATTTTTAGTAATAAATATTAATAAAAACCAAATAATTTACTTGTTTAGATAATTCTAAAATTGCTTAAAAAGCAATTGTGAATTTTATTTATACTAAAAATGAAGAAATTAACACTTATTAAATTATTTTACATATAAGTAAGGAAAGCCCTTTAAAAAAGTAAGGAAATATTTCTTTAATAAGAAAAAAAACATATATTTGCTTTAAGGGATTTATTTTAAAGGGGTATGACAGACATCAACGATTTTTTTTCTTTAAAGAATACAGTTAATAATTTATCAAATGATGAATTTAAAAAAACAGCAAATTACTTAGAACCTGTAAAGGCATTTGCAAGAACTACATATAAGAGTATTTATATTATAGACTATCAAAAAAAAGGATTCGAATACGTATCCGATAATCCTTTATTTTTATGTGGACATACTGCCGAAGAAGTTAAAGAAATGGGATATGCCTTCTATTTTAAATATGTAATAAAAGACGATTTAGATTTGCTCCTAAAAATTAATACTATTGGATTTGATTTCTACGATAAAATACCAGTTGAAGAGCGACTATTTCACACCATTTCTTACGATTTCCATTTAAAAAATCAAGAAGGAAAAACCATTCTAATAAATCAGAAATTAACTCCTATGTTTTTAACTAATGAAGGGAAAATATGGAAAGCCATTTGCCTTATATCTCTATCTAACGAGCAAAAATCGGGAAACATCAAAATATATAAAAAAGGAGATAATAAAGTATTCAAATATGACTTAGAAGGAAACTTCTGGAAAAAAACTGAAAAAATTAAACTTTCAAATCGAGAAAAGGAAGTACTGCGTTTTTCTATTAGAGGTTATACCATTGGAGATATTGCAGAAACTATTTTTGTATCTCCAGATACGGTAAAATTTCATCGAAGAAATTTATTTAAAAAATTAGAAGTAGCAA
The DNA here is from genome assembly GCA_026988355.1 of Flavobacteriaceae bacterium. Taxonomy (GTDB): domain Bacteria; phylum Bacteroidota; class Bacteroidia; order Flavobacteriales; family Flavobacteriaceae; genus S010-17. The sequence goes on along the minus strand of JALSLK010000038.1, from coordinate 287 downwards.
ACATTTCTGAAGCAATTTCTTTTGCAACAAATAATAAACTGCTTTAAAGAAATTATAGATTCGGATAAAGAAATATTCTAATATAGAAAAAAATCATTCAGACTGTACTGCTGTAAACCAATTTTAAATTGAATTCAGATTTATAAATCTATTGATACCAATTCAATTTCAAAATGCGCTAAATAGATTTGAACTATTTTTATGTTTTACAATCTTGAAATTTCAAGCATAACATAGCTATGGTTTAAATTTAAAGTGCTGTAAAACGTGAAATGATAAATAATTTA
>JALSLK010000037.1 GCA_026988355.1 Flavobacteriaceae bacterium | reverse complement strand
ATAATTTATAGCGTATTTTGATGTGGAGTTGGTATTAACTATTTATTATAGAAGATAAATAAAATTCTGGGAATTTTTTAATCTCTTTTTTCGTAGCAATATTAAAAAGTATGTGTGTACACATTCCTGCTACAATCCATGATGCAATAGATAATTGTGGTGGTGACAAAACTTCTTTTTCATTTTTATACTCTGCAATAATATCATCTATCCATTTTTGAGGACTTCCCCAAAAATTCAAATAGCTAGATGCATATTCTACCATATTTAATTCATTGAACTTTTCATTTGGTTTTGCGATAGAAGTTAAAGATGGACTATCCGAAGTAATTACAGTTACCAAACCTCCCCAACCTAAATTATAAGGATGTAAAACAGGAATGTTCTGTTCTTTACAAATTTCATCAAACAATAAAGGAACTTCCGAAGAAAAATCCAATGCATTTATCGCTATTCCAGAACCTTTTATATAAGATGCAACATTTTCTGGAGTTAAAAACTTATTATGGCAAGTAATTTTTGCATTCTTATTGATTGCTTTTAATCTATTTATTAATGCTTCTGTTTTATCAACAGAAATATCATCTTCCGTATAATTCTGTCTATTCAAATTAGATAACTCAACTTGATCGCCATCAATAATTGTTATATTTTCAAAACCAAAACGCAATGCACATTCTGCTATGACACTTCCAATACCACTTCCTCCTAATAAAATTGGAATATCTTTAATAATATTCTGCTCTTCATTAGTTAAATATAATCTATTTCTGCTATATCTTGTTTCCATGTTATTTGTTTAAGTATAGCAAAGGTAATATACAATATAATTTCCTACATTACACTAAAGGGTAGTTTTTAAAATTTAATAGCAATACGGAAAATATTCCAAATCAAAAAAACCGAAAGTCCATTGCTTTTTTCCGTAACTTGCAAACCTAATTCAAAGTAATAAAAATGGAACAAATCACGCCATATAAACCAAAAAATAAAATACGAATTGTAACTGCGGCATCACTATTTGATGGTCATGATGCTGCAATAAATATTATGCGTAGAATTATTCAATCGACTGGAGTTGAAGTAATTCATTTAGGGCATGATAGAAGTGTAGAAGAAGTGGTAAATACAGCTATTCAAGAAGATGCAAATGCTATTGCAATGACTTCGTATCAAGGTGGTCATAACGAGTATTTTAAGTATATGTACGATTTATTACAAGAAAAAGGTGCGCCACAAATTAAAATTTTTGGTGGTGGTGGTGGTGTAATTCTACCCTCCGAAATTAAGGATTTAATGGATTATGGAATTACCAGAATCTATTCTCCAGATGATGGACGAGAAATGGGATTACAAGGAATGATAAATGATATGATTAAAAAAAGTGATTTTAGCCCAGCCCAAACCTTTCCAAAAGGAAAAGAAACTGATGATGTAAAAAACTTGTTAGTAAAAAAAGATGTAAATACCATTGCTCGTTTGATTTCTATCGCAGAAAATAGACCAGAAAAATATAGCGAACTTGCTAAAAACTTTTCCCTTTCGGAGAAAAAAAGAAAAGAAGCTTCTCCTGTTCTGGGAATTACAGGAACAGGTGGTGCAGGAAAATCCTCGTTGGTAGATGAATTAGTTCGTAGATTTTTAGCAGATTTTCCTAAAAAAGAAATTGCTATTGTTTCTGTAGACCCTTCTAAAAGAAAAACAGGAGGTGCTTTACTTGGCGATAGAATTAGAATGAACGCTATTAAAAATAATCGTGTTTATATGCGCTCACTGGCTACACGTCAATCCAATTTGGCACTTTCAAAACATGTAAGTCATGCTATCGAAGTACTACAAGAAGCAAAATATGACTTAATTATTTTAGAAACTTCTGGTATTGGTCAAAGTGACACCGAAATTACAGAACATTCCGATATATCATTATATGTAATGACTCCAGAATATGGTGCAGCAACACAATTGGAAAAAATTGATATGCTGGACTTTGCCGATTTAATTGCATTAAATAAATTTGATAAACGTGGTGCCTTAGACGCTTTACGTGATGTAAAAAAACAATACATGCGTAATCATAATCTTTGGGATACACCTATGGATAATATGCCTGTTTATGGAACCATTGCCAGTCAGTTTAACGACCCTGGAATGAACAGTTTGTACAGAGCAATTGTAAATAAAATTGTATCTAAATACAAATTAGACTGGAAAAGTTCTTTTGAAATTACTTCGGAAATGAGCGAAAAACAATTCATCATACCACCAAACAGAACACGATATTTATCCGAAATAACCGAAAACAATCGTAATTACGAAAAAACAGCTATCGAACAACGCGAAATAGCACAAAAACTTTACGGTATTTTCCAAACCATACAATCTGTTGCAAATATAAATTCTAAGACATCACAAAATGACTTACTAACAGAAAATGGACTAAATGAAGAAAAAATTACTAGTTTAAATAGCAAAGATAATCGTGAATTTTTATCGTTATTATTTAAAGAGTTCGCTAGAGTAAAAATGGACTTAAATCCACATAATTGGGATAGTATTTATAATTGGAATAATAAAAAACAACGTTACCAAAACGAAATATATACGTTTAAAGTTAGAGATAAAGAAATTCATATAAAAACGCACTCTACATCCTTATCACAATTACAAATTCCTAAAATATCTTTACCAAAATACAAAGCTTGGGGAGATATTTTATACTGGTTACTAACAGAAAACGTTCCAGGAGAATTTCCATTTGCAGCAGGAATTTATCCGTTTAAACGAACGGGAGAAGATCCAACTAGAATGTTTGCTGGAGAAGGAGGTCCAGAACGTACTAACAAGCGTTTTCATTATGTAAGTTTAGGTATGCCAGCAAAACGTTTATCTACCGCTTTTGATAGTGTTACTCTTTACGGAAATGATCCAAATTTACGACCAGATATTTATGGTAAAATTGGTAATGCAGGAGTTTCTATATGTTGTTTAGATGACTTAAAAAAGCTGTATTCTGGATTTGAATTAACCAATTCGATGACATCCGTTTCGATGACCATAAATGGACCTGCGCCAATGTTATTAGGCTTTTTTATGAATGCTGCAATAGACCAAGAATGTGAAAAATACATCAAAGAAAATAATCTAGAAAAAGAAGTAAAAGCAAAAATAAATAAAATTTACAAAGAAAAAGGAGTTGCAAAACCTGCTTATCAAGGTGACTTACCAAAAGGAAATAATGGTTTAGGTCTACTACTTTTAGGCGTAACTGGTGATGAAGTTTTACCGCTAAATGTATATACAAAAATTAAATACGAAACAATTTCTAAAGTTCGTGGTACAGTACAAGCAGATATTCTAAAAGAAGATCAAGCACAAAATACCTGTATTTTTTCTACAGAATTTGCCTTGCGATTAATGGGAGATGTCCAAGAATATTTTATTGAAAAGAATATCCGTAATTTTTATTCTGTTTCTATTTCTGGATATCATATTGCCGAAGCAGGAGCAAATCCAATTTCACAATTAGCTTTTACCTTATCAAATGGTTTTACTTATGTAGAATACTACCTTTCTCGTGGAATGGATATCAATAAATTTGGTCCGAATTTATCTTTCTTTTTCTCTAACGGAATTGATCCTGAATACTCTGTAATTGGTCGTGTCGCTCGTAAGATTTGGGCAAAAGCCATGCGCGATAAATACGGCGCAAATGCTAGAGCGCAAATGCTAAAATACCATATTCAAACCTCAGGACGTTCTCTACATGCTCAAGAAATTGATTTTAATGATATTCGCACCACACTACAAGCTCTTTACGCAATTTATGACAATTGTAATTCGCTACATACCAATGCCTACGATGAAGCAATTACAACACCTACAGAAGAAAGTGTACGTAGAGCAATGGCAATTCAGTTAATAATAAATAAAGAACTCGGATTGTCTAAAAATGAAAATCCGATACAAGGTGCTTTTATTATCGAAGAACTAACCGATTTGGTAGAAGAAGCCATTTATATAGAATTTGATCGTATAACAGAACGTGGTGGCGTTCTTGGAGCAATGGAGACGATGTACCAACGTAGTAAAATTCAAGAAGAAAGCCTGTATTACGAAACTTTAAAACATACTGGAGAATTCCCAATTATTGGTGTAAATACCTTCTTGAGTTCTAAAGGTTCGCCAACCGAAATCCCAAAAGAAGTAATTAGAGCTACCGAAACAGAAAAAAAATATCAAATTGAAGTAGTTAACAACCTCAACAAAGGAAATGTTAAAAAAGTAAAAGAGCAATTGCGCTTATTACAAGAAAAATCCATACAAAACGAAAATATCTTTGAACAATTAATGGAAGCTACCAAAGTTTGTTCTTTAGGTGAGATTACCAATTCTCTTTTTCATGTTGGTGGCCAGTATCGTAGAAATATGTAAATAACCTCTTATCTCAAAACAGATTCTGAGTTTTACTTTAAATGTTGCATTTGCTAGTTAGATCTACCAACTCACACTATTTAAATTGGAATAGTTACTTCGTTTGTTTTAGACTATATTTGTTGTCAAATGAAAGTAAATAACAATATAAAGTATAGCTTCATCCTATTTATTATTGTTTCTATAATAGATATTATTGGTATTGTAACACATCAAATAACATTACGAAATTTTGCCAAACCATTAATTTTAATCACATTAATGACATACTATTTTCTATCGGTTAAAACAACAAACAAATTATATCTTGTTGGATTATTATTTTCTTTTTTAGGCGATGTATTTCTTCTAAATAATGGCGAACTCTATTTTATACTAGGTTTAACATCCTTTTTATTAGCACATATTCTTTATATAAAAATTACAATTGGCTTTATTAACAATAAATCTATAAAAAATACCGTTATTTCTGTTTTGCCTTTTGTACTATTTTTTATCATTTTGATTTTGGTATTAAAACCACATTTAGGTAAATTAATAATTCCCGTAATTATTTATGGCATCGTTATTTCTGTATTTGGAATGGTAGCAACATTAAATTATTTAACCCAAAAAAAAACAGCTAATTTATGGTTGTTTTTAGGTGCTTTATTTTTTATTATTTCGGATAGTATACTTGCATTTAATAAATTTTATTACGCAAAAGAAATTTATGGTATTGTAATAATGGGAACTTATATTATTGCACAATTTATGATTTGTAAATCGCTTATTATCCATTCTAAAAACAATACAAAAGTCGTATTTAACAAACAATTAATAGCAACACCAAAAAAATAGATTTAGGTTTGTATAAAATTATTTTATGAAGTTATTTTTTATCCTATCTCTTTTTATTTTGTGTAACTACACACTTAAAGCACAAATTACAGGACGCGTGAGCGATAAAAAAAACAAAACATTGGCTTTTGTGAATGTTTTTGTAAAAGATTCTAATAAAGGAACAACTACTAATGATAATGGTAAATATAGTCTAAAACTAAAAAGGACAGGAAAGTATATTGTAATTTTTAAATATTTGGGATATAAAACCGTTAAAAAGGAAGTAACCATTCAAAAATTTCCTTATAAAATAGATATTACCATGTTAGAAGACGCTGTTCCTTTAAAAGAAATAGCACTTAATTCTAACGAAAATCCTGCAAATAAAATTATTAGACAAGCTATTCTTAAAAGAAAAGAAATACTAGAAAAAACGGCTACTTTTAAAGCAGATTTTTATGCAAAAGGAGTTTATCGTATAAAAAATGCACCTGAAAAAATTATTGGTTTTGACTTAGGAGATTTAGGAGGCGGTCTCGATTCGACAAGAAGTGGCGTTATTTATCTGTCCGAAACAATTTCTAAAATAACAAAAAACCCTAAAAATTTTAAAGAACAAATTATTGCTTCTAAAGTAAGTGGAGATGACAATGGTTATAGTTTTAATCAAGCGTCACAAGTAGATTTTAATTTTTATAGAAATGTAGTAGATTTAGGAGAAAATATCATTTCTCCAATTGCGCGTTATGCCTTTACTTATTATAAGTACAAATTAGTATCTAGCTTTTATGAAGGTAGTTATCTCATCCATAAAATAAAGGTAATACCAAAACGAACCACAGATAATACTTTTACTGGAACCATTTATATTATAGAAGACGATTGGCAAATTTACGCTTTAGATTTAGCTATTTCTGGAAAACAAATACAATTGTCTGCCGTAGATAAATTAGTAATTAAACAAAATTATCTGTACAATTTAAAAAATAAATTATGGACGGTTTTTTCACAAAGTATCGATTATAAATTTGGTATGTTTGGTATTAAAATAGATGGTCGTTTTACGGCAGTTTATAGCAACTATAATTTTAATCCAAAAATCACAAAAAAAACGTTTACACGCGAAGTCGTATCGTACAATGAAAATTCGAATAAAAAAGAACCTTTATTTTGGAAAAATAAAAGACCTGTGCCTTTAACTAAAGAAGAAGCTTCGGATTACAAATTAAAAGATAGTATTAAAGAAATTCGGAAAACAAAACAATTTTTAGATTCTTTAGATATTAAAACAAATACATGTAAACTTACCAACTTAATAACGGGTTATAGTCATGTAAATACTTATAAAAAAAACGGTTATACTATTGGTTCTCCCTTACTTATGATGTTTAATACCGTACAAGGTTGGCACGCTAATATGGCAATTTCGTATTACAAAAAGAATAAAGTAAAACGAAGAACTTTTCGTTTTAATGCTGATTTTAATTATGGTTTGTCAGATAAAAAATTTAGACCTAGTGCAAAAATTTACTATAAATTTAATGATAAATTAAAACCTAAATTAACCATTAGTGGTGGAAAAAAACTAATGCAATTTATGCCTAAAACCGTTTCTTCATTATTTAATACCGTTAGTTCTTTATTTTTTGAAACCAATTATGGGAAATTTTACGACAAAACGTTTGGCGAAATTAATTATGGTTTGGAAGTTTTAAACGGTGTAAAAATGAATGCCAATTTTGCATACGAAGATAGAAAAGCAGTATTTAATGCGAGTAAAAATGTAATTATTGATAGAAAAAATAGGATTTATAGTTCTAACAATCCACTAGCACCAAACGATTATGACAATGCCATAATTAGCAACCACCATTTGTATAAATTTAGGATTGCATCTAGCATTATTTTTGGACAAGATTATATCTCTTTACCTAACCGAAAAATAAACTTAAGTATCTTTAATAAATATCCAAAAATAGATCTAATTTACACCAAAGGTTTTGGTTCTAATTATAAAAAATACAACTTCGATTATGTAGAAGCTGGAATCTCTCAAAGTTTTTTAATTGGTAATAAAGGAACTTTTAATTACAACTTTAAAGCGGGAAAATTCTTTGGTAGCGAAGCATTATCTTTTGTAGACTACAAGCATTTTGATTCTAATAGAACACATGTAAGTTTAATACAAGATTATATAAACTCGTTTAGTTTAATACCTTTTTATGATTTTAGCACTAACGATAGTTTTGCAGAATTTCATTTAGAACACCAATTTAATGGTTATTTATTGCGGAAAATTCCACGTATTAATCAATTACAATTAAAACTGGTTATTGGTGCCAATACACTTATTACAAACGAAAAAAAGCCTTATTCCGAATTTAATATAGGTTTAAAAAACCTTGGCTTTGGTAGATATCGCTTTTTACGAGTAGATTATGTTCGTGCATATCACGATAATAATTCTTTTGGTAGTTTTCTGTTTGGTTTTACTTTTTAGGTATCTTTACTTATATTTTCTTTGTAATAATCATAAATGTTCTTTAATTCATTGAAAGTAGTCTAACTGGTTTTTAAAACCTACTAGGTGTTTTATAAATATTTCAATAATTGTTAAGACAATCCAGAAATCACACCATTATCGTCAATAGTCATACCTTCGCTTGCTGGAGTTGCTGGTAAACCTGGCATACGCATCATTTTTCCTAATATCGGAATTAAAAATCGTGCTCCTGCTGCAATTTCGATTTCTCGTACGGTAACTCTAAAACCTGTTGGTCTTCCAATTAGTTTGTCATCATCCGAAAATGATTTTTGTGTTTTTGCCATACATATTGCAAAATTATTAAATCCTAAACGATCAATACGTTTCATGTTTAGAATTGCTTTACGATCAAAATCCACTCCATCTGCTCCATAAATTTCTCGTGCAATGGTTTCTATTTTTTCTTTTACTGGAGTTTCCCAATCGTAAATTGGTTTAAATGTTGTTGCTTTATTTTCTACTACATTTACTACTGCTTTGGCTAAATCTTGCGTACCATTTCCTCCTTTTGCCCATCCTTCAGAGACTACTGCTTGTACTCCTAAACCAGCACATTTTTCTTTAATAAAGTTAATTTCTTCTTCACTATCATTTGTAAATGCATTTATCGCAACTACTGGTTCTATATTAAATTTACGTATATTTTCTATGTGTTTTTCTAAATTTGGAAATCCGTTTTTTACACGTTCTAAATTTGGTGTATTGTATTCTTCTTTTGGAGATCCTCCATGATGTCTAAGCGCTCTAATAGTTGCTACTAAAACCACACATTTCGGATTTAATCCTGCACTTGCACATTTAATATCTAAGAATTTCTCTGCACCTAAATCTGCTCCAAAACCTGCTTCTGTAACTACGTAATTGGATAGTGATAATCCCATTTTTGTAGCAATAATGGTATTTGTTCCCTGTGCAATATTTGCAAATGGTCCTCCATGAATAATTGCTGGATTTTTCTCTAAAGTCTGTACTAAATTTGGCTTTATAGCATCTTTTAATAAGATTGCCATGGCATTTTCGGCTTTTAAATCACGAGCAAAAATTGGTTTTTTATCAAAGGTAAATCCTACAAAAATATCTCCTAATCGTTGTTTTAAATCTTTAAAATCGGTTGCCATACACAGTATTGCCATTACTTCGGATGCTGGTGTAATATTAAATCCATCTTGACGTGGAATTCCGTTTGCTGTTCCTCCAAGACCTATAGTAATATCGCGTAAAGCTCTATCGTTCATATCGATTACTCTTTTCCAAGCAATGGTTCTTCCGTCTAGTCCTAAATTTTTAGTTTTACTTTGTAAATTATTATCAATTAATGCAGATAGTAAATTATTTGCTTTTTCTACTGCATTAAAATCTCCTGTAAAATGGAGATTGATATCTTCCATTGGTACTACTTGCGAATGTCCTCCTCCTGCTGCTCCTCCTTTTATTCCAAAAACAGGACCTAAAGATGGTTCTCTTAAAACTACGGTTGTTTGCTTTCCTATTTTATTTAAACCTTCGGTTAATCCGATAGAAACCGTTGTTTTTCCTTCTCCTGCTGGTGTTGGTGTTAATGCTGTAACTAATATTAAATGGTTTTGTTTTATTTTATCTTCGTCTATTAAATTTAGTGGAAGTTTTGCCTTATATTTTCCATAATATTCTAAATCATCTTCTACTATATTTATTTTTTGTGCAATTTCTTTTATGTGATTTAACACGGTACTTTGTGCAATTTCAATATCGGTTTGGTATGCCATTTTAATTTCGTTTTAGATTGCTAATTTAAGGAAGTTTTTACATAATCTTTAATTTTATTCCGCAGCTTTTTTATAATTTTATAGATGTCCATAAAATAGGTTTGTCCGTTCGAGCGGAGTTGAGAACGTTTGTGTACAACAATACACTTTTCTTCTAAAAATTGGTTTTTCTATTGATTTTGAGCGTTTTTAACGAAAAAACCGTACTTTTAACGGCTGTAAATCAACCAAAGTAAATCGACATGAAAAACAAATTCGTACTATTCTTTATTCTTGCTATTATTACGTTAGTATCTTGTGATGAAGTCAAAAAGAAATCTGAAAAGGACACACCAACATCTACCGAAAAAATTGCGGATTGTAAATCTCTTCTAATTATTGCTGAGGATCGTTCTGGTTCTACTTCGAATCACAGAAAATTAACAGCACAAGATTATAAAAAATTAGTTACTCAGTTTCAAGAAAAATCAAATGGTCAAGTTGCTATTCGTGTTATAGGAAATCCTGCTCCTTCAGAAAGAGAGTTTTTTACTTTACAAATTGAGCCTCAAAAACCTTTTTTAGAAATTCCAAAAGATGCGTTAATGAGTAAAAAAGGGAAAATTAGAAAAGATAACGAAAAAATTGTTATAGAAAATAAAGATATTACCGCTAAAAACAAAAGAGCTGCTTCTAATTTTATTGCAAGTAAAATAGTACAGCACGTTTTAAATTACAAACCTTATAAAGGCAAAGATTTAACTAACATTAAAAATGCCTTACATCATATCGAAACTAAACTTAAAGAACCTACATTCAAAACGTACGATAAAATACAAATTTTAATTATTAGCGATGGCAAACACGATGCTACAAAATTAAAAGAAAGCCTACAATTTAAACCAACTTCTAATGTCGATTTATTTCTTATTGGTTGGCAAGACCAAAGTGTCTTTAGTAACGTTACTAACATCGATTCTTTCGAATCGGTAGATGGATTTATTTCCTATTACAAAACCTTAAACTGCAAATAAATGGAAGATCAATTAATAAGAGCTAATAAAGAATTTCAAGTTGCCGATGCTTTGGCGAGTAATGCGAGTAAAAATGCACATAAAGCTAATGGTATTTTAGAAAATTTTAAATCGGAAAATGAACGTTTAAAAAACTGGAAAAGCATTATGTCTACTGCTCCTGTAATGGCATTTACTGTAATCTTTTTTATTGTTTCTATTGGAGAATATTTAGTGAGTAAAGAAATTTATAGAGAATTTAATGAAAAATGGCCTTGGGCAATCGCTATCGTCTTTTTTGTTGCTGGTTTATTTGTTTCCGAATTTATTGTTTATAAATTATTTGGTCAAAAACGTGCTTGGAAAAAATACGAATTGAAAAGAGATAAAAACAACAATTCTAAAACGAATGATGAAATTGATTATTCGATCAAAAAAATTACCAATAACTACTTTCTTTTTGGTGCGCTTTTAGGAATATTAATTATTGCTGCTATTGGTTTTTTATCGTACAAAAGGGTACAAGGCGAATTGGCTGCTGGTATGCGTGAAACTGGTTTTGGAATCATGGATTTTATGCCTGTAATTTTATACATTATCGAGATTATTAGTGGTGCTTTTATTTGGTATTTAATTAAAAAAATTGGTCTTGGTATGTATGTCAAAAAATTATGGAAAAATTTTAGTCATTTTACTGTTGCTTGTAATAGAGATACCGCTGCTTCGATAAAAAAATACCAAGATGCGGAGCATGAAAATTACGATCCGTTTAAAGTACAGTTAAGCGACAATATACATACTGCTTTTTACAGAAATAATTCTTTTACTATGGACGATAAAGAAAAATACGTTTCTATTCCTACAAAAATGAATGATTTTTTTAATATCCATTTAATTGATAAAGATGGGAATCCGTTACGAAGACATATTACTATAATTACGGATTATAAATTTACGGCTTCTGGTAGTACTAACGCAGATGGTAAATTAACTTTAGAAATTGAAGGTACTTTTCCTAGCGATTCTTGTAAGAGAATTTTTATTCGTGAAAGTGCAAATTCTGAAGAATATATTTCTATTAATGAAGAATATGATTTGAGCAAAGAAAAAGTACACGATGTAATTTTAGGATAGTACCACCTTTTTATTCTACTAACAGGTATTTTATAGCTTTTATTGGTTCTTTTTTATTGGTAAAACCTTCTAGTATTATTTCGTAAACTCCTTTAATATCCGAAGTATAAAATTGTATTTCTTTTGTGTTTTCTGTAAGGTTAGTATGCCATAAAAGTTGTGTTCTAAAATCTGGAATTCTATTTAATTTATTTGTCGTACTATATTTTGGATTATAATACATTTTATGACGCTGCATGCTTTTAATATTTTTACTAAAAACGCTACTAGTATGTGGAAAATAATCGCCTTTATATGTTTCTACATCTAATACAAATTCATATAATTTATGTCCATAAAAATACACTTCATTAATAAATTGCATGGTTTTTATTTTATGTACATCGTAATGTATAAAATCTTCTTGGTTTGGCACCAAAATACCATCTATTAATATTAATGGTTCTAGTCCAGACATCACTTTATTTAATTTAGAATTTGCAGAAAATACTGCAATTTTTTTCTTTCCTTTTCTTTTTCTAATCGAAGCTCCTTGAATAACTTCTACAAAGGTTTCTTTGATACTATTAAATCGTTTATAATCGTCTAAATTATAAGTAAAACTTGGACTTCCATAAAAAGGTATTGACAAAATTCGTTGCTCTAAACTGTCTTTTTTACTATCTATATAAGAGCTTTCTATTTGATGATTAATACTTTTTTGAAGCAACCATTTTTTAATATTTGGATGTAAATAAACGGTACTAAATTTTAATTCATCTAAATACTCAAATATATAATTGTCTAACACTATTTTGTACTCTTCTTTATTAGTATCTAAAATTTGTATTATTAATTTACCTTCTAAATAATTTTCGTTTATACTAAATATAAATTGTCCTTTTTTATTTGTTTTTACATTTCGATATATTTTATTATTAGAAATTGACAGTGCTACAATTATATTTTCTACGGCTTTATTGTTCGTTTTCGAAATAACGGTTCCCGAAAAAATTTCGCCTCTAATCTCTGGAAGGTAAAAACTGGTATCTTTTTTCACTATTTTCTTACCCTTCTTGTTTTTTATAATACGAACGTCATCTGTTTTTCTAATAGATATGGTAAAATTTTCTTTTATTGGTTCTTTAAAAATCTCATTTACATGTATTACAACCTTATTTCTCGTTTTTGTTTTTTGTATAAAATTAAAATTTTCTTCTTTGCTTTTTAGAACAATACTATCTGTAACTCTTTTTTTTATTTTTGATGGTTTTTCGTTTTTTAGAAATGGATTTAGAATATATATGTCTGTATCAAAAAACGGTTTTTCTGTATTGTTATGCATCCATTTTGTATATGCAATCAATTTATAATTACCTGTTTTTATACTTGTTGGAATAAAAAAGTCTCCATTTGCCTGTCCTTTTTTTAGTTTTAACTTATGCTTAAAAACAACTTTTTTTGAATTGCTTACAAGCATCACATAAGCTATTTTACTAATATCGCTTGCTGTATTTGTTGCTGTATTAAAATTATATAAATTATAATATAATGTTTCTCCTGTTACCAAAAGTTTTGTGTTTGTATGTACATAAACCGATTCGCTAGGTATTTTATCAAATCCATTAGTTTGACTATATATAGACATCTGTATTAAAAACAGCAAAAATAATAGGTATGTGTTTAGTCTATCCAAAAGTCAGGTCTTGTATTTGATGAAAATATGGTACAATCTCCACAACGAGGTGTTATCATAATATAAGTATGCAAATTTACTTGATTAACCAATTGGTATTTTTCTGGATAATGCTCTGGGAAATTTCCTGTAATTTTTTCTATTAACTTCGTTCTATCTCCTCCTTCTCCATTTCTACCAATTTCAAAAATATCATAATCTAATGTATCTGTTTTACATTCGTATTGGTATTTGGGTTTTGTTAAATCAAAATCGGTATAATTAAAATAGATGCGTTTTTCTGATTTGGATGACACGTCAAAAAAACCAATAATTTTTTCTTTTGTATCTGCATGGATATTTCCTTGTACAAAACCTGTTTGTGTTTCAGATATTAAGCTAGTTACACTTCCTAAATCATTTAGGGTTTTATAAAAATTATACGAATCGTACGATTGTACATATTGCTTTACCAAAATACTATATCGATTTCTAATAATGGCATCTTCTTTTTCTATAAATCGTATTGGAAAACGAATAATATTGTTTTCTAAATTATTGGATGCATTTGTTTGTAGTATCTTTTTGTGCGTATTGGAAGCATAACAAATTCTTTTTTCTTCTGTTCTTGGTGTTGTAATAATATCATAGGTATAATCTGGCACTCCTAATCCTGCGGTTGGATTATATACAACGTTTGCTACATCTATTTCATTAGTAATCCAAAATGGCGTAATAATTTTATAGGTTTCTACAAATTCGTATCTAAAATATTTTGCTGTATTATTATTTGTATTGTCTATATATACTTGAATTCCTAGTTTTTCATTAACGGTTTCTTTTAAGGCGTATAATTCTTCAAAAGGAGATTCTACCGTTAAATTTACTCCTCTTGATTGGTATGAATTTCCGTTCTGCGTATTAATATAAAGTTTATATTCTATATTTAATATTGCCATAAATTCATTTTCAGAAAGGTAAATTCCTGGTGTTGTTTCTAAAAAATCATATCTGTTATTATTAGAATCTTCTATCCATACTTGGGCATTTTTTTCTGGATTTATACCGTTTTCTTCTAATCGTATTACTCTTGATAATTTTACTTTTTGCCTTTTATTTTCGTTAGTTATGGTACTTTCTACAACCAGAGCTTCTTCAAAAGTATTTGTTTCGGCTTCGTATGGCTCCTTACAATTATGTAATAGTATAAAAGATAAACTTAGTATGATGTAAATTATTTTTTTCATCAGAATTTAAAATTATAGGTTATTGTTGGAATTGGTACACTAAATATACTTGTTTGATATGCTTTTATCTCTCCTTTATTGTTAACAAAAAACACAGAATATGGATTATTTCTTCCAAGTACATTATAAACGGATATATTCCAAAAGCTATGTGCTAATTTTTTAATTTTATGATTTCCTTCGATATTAATTCCAATATCAAAACGATAATAATCTGGTATTCTAAATTTATTTCTATCGCTGTATAATACGTGCTGAATTCCTCCAAATTCAAATTTTCCTATTGGATAAGTAACTGGTCGTCCTGTTTGGTAAAAAAAGTTAAACGAAAAACTATACCGTTTTGTTAGTTTGTAGTTTGCGACCATACTTAAATCGTGTGGTTTATCGTAATTGGAAGGAAAATAATTGCCATCATTTACTCTATTTGTTAAAAACTCACTATCCAATTTTAATAACGATTTGGAATACGAATAACCAATCCATCCATTTAATTTTCCTATGGTTTTTCGCAATAGAAACTCCAAACCATAGGCTTTTCCTTCTCCATTTAAAATTTCTACTTCAATATTATCGTTTAAAATTAATGTTGCTCCTGTTTTAAAGTCTATTATATTTTTCATTTTTTTATAATAGCCTTCGAGGCTTAATTCGTAGGCATCTTCTTTTAAATTTTTAAATATTCCTAAAGAAAATTGATACGATTTTTGTGGTTTTATATTTAGATTGGATAATTTCCATGTATCTATTGGCGAGGCTGTGGTATTACTAGACAATCTGTGTATAAATTGTGTGCTATTATTATAACCTCCTTTTACAGAAAAAGATGGTGTAAACGAATAACTTGCGGATGCTCTTACTTCTGGACTTCCGTATGTTTTTACTACTTCATTATTTTTATATGCTACCGTTTCAATAATATTTTCGTCGCCAAATGGCAAGCCTTCTTGGTATTTATTTTGTGTTATTTTTCCTAAAAAAGCATAATACGAATACCTAAAACCTACATTTAGTTGTAATTTTTCATTTATTTTAATTCTATCTTCAATAAATACAGCGCTTTCTAATGCTTTTTCTCTATCAATTAATTTTGATTCTATAATAGATTCATTTCCTAACGGAATTATTTCTCCTGGTTTAATATGGTATAATTTACTACTAATTCCATAATTAAACTTGTGTTTTTTGTTTAACAAATAGTCAATTTTTAATTTTAATTGCGATTCATTTATTGAAAAATTTAGATCGAAATTTTTATATAAATTTCCATCATTAACAATATTAAATTCGTATGTACTATTGGTTAATTGCAGTTCTAATTTATTCTTTTTGTTTATTTTATGATACCATGCAATGGAAGCCAACTGATTGGTATATTTATAAATAGAATCCGAAGAAATGCTAAATTTATCTTTACTGTAATAAACGGTTGCTTTTAGTGTATTCTTTTTGTTTATTTTTGAATAGAATCGTAATATGCCATCAAAAAAGGATGCTTGACTATTTTTGACAGATTCGTTATCTATTCTTTTTAAGATCCAATCGGAATACGTAGTTCTAAATCCTGCCAGAATAGTTGTTTTATCCTTTTTTAGAGGAACTTCTAATACTAAATTTGCAGTAATAGGTCCTACATTTCCTTGGCCAGAAAACTTTTTTGTATTTAACTCTTTAGTCGAAATATCAATTACGGATGATAATCTTCCGCCAAATTCTGCAGGAACACTACCTTTAAAAATAGAAACTTTACCTGTTGAGTACGGATTTATTGCCGAAAAAACACCAAAAAAATGAGATGGATTATATATTACAGCATTATCTAATTTAATTAGATTTTGATCCGATTTTCCGCCTCTTACATTAAAACCCATCGATGCTTCTCCTGCCGTTTTTATGCCAGGCATGGTTGTCGCTATTTTTAATATATCTCTTTCTCCAAAAATTGCAGGAACAATTTTAATTTCTTTAATATTAATTCTAGTTACTCCAATTGCTGCCTTTTTAATATTGTCATTTTTAGTTGAAGAAATAGATACTTCATCTAAAGCTATTGCTTTTTCTTGCACATTAAAATTTAAAGTTCCATTACCGTAAATAATAATTCTTTTGCGATTATTTTGAAGACCAAATTTTTCAGTTACGATTGTATAAATTCCTTTTGGAACATGTAATTTATAAAACCCTTTTTTATTTGTTTTCGTTTTAATATTGGTATCTTTAATATATACTTTAACTCCTTCCAGATGTGTATTTGTTTCGGACTTAGAAATGTATCCAGATATTATTTTATTTGAGCTGCTTAAATTACTATCTTCTTTACCTATTCGTATTAAATTACTGTCTTTAATATTTTGGCTATTAACAAATTCCTTTGTAAGGATTGGTGATAAAATAGTTTCGTTTTTATTACTTTCTATATCAAAAAAATTATCTGGTAAATCGTCTCGAATAAAGTTGTTTTTTGTTAGTATTATTTTCTTATCAAGAATATAATAATTTAGTAATTTATCTTTAAAAATAGCTTTTAATAAGGTTTCAATTTCAACCTCAACATACGATTTTGTAATTGTTGTATCGTCAAACCAACCTTCATTAAAATAAAAATAAAAATTTGTTTTTTCTTCTATTTTAAGTAGTACTTCTTTTATTGTGTTTTCCTTAAATTGAATTGTAATTTTTGTTTTTTCTTGTGCTACAATCGTTTGAGATATTCCGAACAATAGAATTAAAAACAGATATTTTAATATGGCTTTAATTTGTTTTATTAGCATAATTTTTATGGTTCATTTTTCTTAAAAATTGTACTAACGATATCGTATTAACTTTTTTATTATCCTTAAAAAAAGATTTAATTTCCTTTTTTAAAAAAGGCAATGCTTTAATTATATCTCTTTTCTTATGTATTTTATAAAATGATTTATTAACCTTTAATAAGTAGATTTCTTTCTTAATAAATTGATAACGAACAATATTGTATTTTACCGATTTTACTTTTCGTTTGGTTTGTTTAACATAAAAAGTTACCAAATCACTTTGAAAAATATTTTCAAAAAAACCATTTTTATAAAATGGAAGTAAAACCTTATTTTTTGGTAATTTTTCAAAATTTCGATTTTCAAAATTAAATTTATCTACCAATTCTGAGGTAATACTAAAAGAAAAATTTTTTTCTTGTTTGGGATTTTGTACAATGATGATATCGTTAAAAATATCGTACTTTAAAGAGGTTGTATACCATTGCTTTTTATATAATATTTGTCCATTATCAAAATTCGAATTTAAAAAAAGATGGTTATTTTTAACGGTTAATATTTGAGGAATATAGCTTTTTCCATTGTATAAATCTACATTATCAACTCCAATGTGATTATCATAAATTGCTAGATACTCTAACTTTTGACTGCTTACAAAAGCAAAAGATAAAATTAGTAATATGCTTAATGTTTCCTTCAAATAATATGTGACTTTCATCAAAAGTACATAAAAAAACCAGACATTCTTTGTATCTAAAGTCTTTTATTACAGATTTTGTAATTTAATTTTTTAAGACCATTGTAAGCATTTTATTACATTTGTATCCTATTATGCAAATTCTAACCAACAAAATAAAATTTCCAAAAGTAAACCAAGCTAATGAAGATGGTATTTTGGCTATTGGTGGCGATTTATCTTCCGAACGATTAATTTTAGCCTATAAAAACGGTATATTTCCTTGGTTTTCTCAAGGAGAACCTATTATTTGGTATGCACCAGAAGATCGTATGGTTTTGTTCCCTAACGAAATCAAGATTTCTAAAAGTACGAAGCAAATTTTGAAAAAGAACACTTTTAAAATCACATTTAATCAACATTTTGAAAAAGTAATTTACTATTGTAAAAACACATATCGAGAAGGGCAAAGTGGCACATGGATTACTAATGAAATGGAACAAGCATACATCAAATTACATAAATTAGGTATTGCAAAATCCGTAGAAATATGGTTAAATGACAAACTGGTTGGCGGTTTATATGGAATGGATTTACAAACTCAAAATATTCCTGTTTTTTGTGGAGAAAGTATGTTTAGTTTGGTAAGTAATGCATCTAAGGTCGCTTTTATTTATCTCTGTAAAAAATTAGAAAAAGAAAATTACACCTTGATAGATTGCCAAGTCTATAACGACCATTTAGCCAGTTTAGGAGCTAGAGAAATAACTAGAAATAAATTTATGTCGTATTTAAAAACCGTTCGGCCTAAAAATAAGACCACTCCTCCTATTTTTTAAAATAAAACTGTAATTACTATATATCTTTGACACATAAATACCCCTACTTTATGCATTAGAAAACCTATACCATCTTAAAATTACTTTAAAAGATAACGCTTCGCTACTTTTTGTAGTTTAACCATAACAGGGTTATTAAAATTACTAAAGAGTCTTATTTTATTGTACTTTTAAGCCTTATTACACTTTTACAATGCACAAAGGGTTAAAAATCTAAAATTATGATACGTTTAATAACCACATTAATTATTACATTATTCGCTTTTATCTCTACTATTTTTGCACAAGAAATTACGGGAGATTGGCATGGACAATTGGATGTTCATGGAACAAAATTAAGAATATCATTTCACGTAATTAAAACTAATATTGCGTATGCTTCTACAATGGATAGTCCAGATCAAGGTGCATTTGGAATTCCGACAGATAAAACCACCTACAAAAACAATAATTTATTCATTACATTAAAAACAATTGGAGTAACCTTTAATGGTAAATTAGAATCCGATAAAATTGAAGGTACTTTTAACCAAAATGGTATGGATTTTCCATTAACCTTATCTAAAGAAAAAATTAAAAAAGAGGCTCCAAAATCTCGACCACAAGATCCTAAAGAACCATACAAATACAAAAGTGAAGATGTGGTTTTTACCAATAAAAAAGCAAATAATATCCAACTAGCTGGAACATTAACTTTACCAAATGAAGTTAAAAATCCACCAGTAGCAATATTAATTTCAGGCTCAGGACCACAAAACAGAAATGAAGAATTTTTAAATCATAGGCCTTTTCTAGTAATTTCCGATTATTTAACTAAAAACGGTATCGCTGTTTTACGTTACGATGATCGTGGCGTTGCAAAAAGTGAAGGAACTCAAAAAAATGCTACCTCGGCAGATTTTGCAACCGATGTAGAAGCTGCATACAATTATCTACTAACTCGAAAAGATGTAAGTTCTAAAAAAATTGGATTAATTGGCCATAGCGAAGGTGGATTTATAGCGCCAATGGTCGCTTCAAAAAATAAAAATATTGCTTTTGTTATTTTACTTGCTGGTACAGGTGTAGATGGTGCAGAAATACTAAGAACACAAAGTAAAAAAGCCTTAAAATTTGCTAAATTAGATGAAGAATATATCAATTTCAATGATACCATGTCCAAGCATGTTTTTAATTTGATAAAAACGGAAACAGATCAAAAAAACCGAAAAGAAACCATTGCAGCTTATCTAAAAAAAGCTAGAAAAAATGCTCCAAAAACCATGTTAAAAGAATTAACAGACGAAAATATTAAGCTACAAGTTACTAAAATTACTTCGCCATGGATGTCCTATTTTATCAGAACAAATCCCAAACAATTTTTAAAAAAAGTTACCTGTCCTGTACTGGCATTAAATGGTTCTAAAGATTTTCAAGTAGTACCAAAATTAAACCTTAACGGAATAAAAACTGCATTACAAAACAACAAAGATGTTACTATTACAGAATTAGAAAATTTAAACCATCTATTTCAAAATTGTAAAACTGGAGCTGTTGACGAATATGCAAAACTGGAAGAAACGTTTTCTCCAAAAGCTTTAAAAATAATGTCGGATTGGATTAATAAAAGGTTTTAAAATGAATACTACGACTCCATATAAAAAAAAACAAAAAGGAAGGTTCTTGACAATAATTTTAATTGTAATTCCTTTATGTTTACTATATTTTTCTTATGCGAAAACTGGAAGTAAACCTTTACCTATTTTTGTAGCAATAATCATATCCATACTTTTTTTTAGTTTAGCAATAATTTTTTATCAACTTTGTATTACCATCGATAATGAAAAAATTACTGCTAGTTTCGGAATTGGTTTTCCTAAAAGAATCATGTTATTAAAAGATATAGACCTAAATACCATCGAAAAAACAACATCTAATTTACGAACAGGAATTGGCATTCGAATTACTTCAAAAGGTTGGTTATGGAATGTAAAATTTGGAGATGCCATTTATTTTCAGAATAAAAACAAAACCCAAACCTTTTTGGTTGGTACAGACGATTTTGAAACCATACATGAAATTTTAAAAAATAAACATTATGAACTTTGAACATCCATTACTTTTATTATCGGTACTTATTGGCGTTATATTTATTATTGCAGGATTTATCGTGTTAAAATTTCCACCAAAAAAAATAAACAGTTTGTATGGTTATCGAACAAAAAGCTCCATGAAGAATAAAGAACAATGGAAGTTTGCTCAAAAATATTCTTCTATATTAATGATTTATTGTGGTATCGGATTGTTACTTATTGGTTGTTTATTATACTTTATTCTTGGAGATATAAATCCAATAATAGGAATGCTTATTGGTATGGTATCTATGTTTGTAAGTATAGGAATTATGCTATATAAAACAGAAACAGCAATTAAACAGCAATTTAAAAGTGAATAAAAAAGTACTTTTTGGGGTTTTACAAACAATTGGTTGGGGATTTTTAACAATCGCAAATGCTTGGGGAAAATCTCTTATAAAAAATATCGATATAACTTATATTTATTTAGAGGCATTATTGTTTTTTTGTGCAGGAATAATAGCATCTTTAAGTGTTAGAAAATACTTAAAAAAACAACTTTATTTTGATACATTTCAAACCAAAGAAATAAAAAAATTGTTCATTGCTTTATTACTAGGATCAATTATTTTATTTGGTTTGTTACTATTTAGTATTCCATTGCACAGATTATATAACCCATCTAACAAACCTATTAAAGCTATTGCTTTTTATAGCACAGCAATTAATTCGGTTATTTATATCTTTTTTTGGATTATTTTATATGTTACTATTAAAATAATACGCCGTTTTAGAAAAAATAAATTGGAACGTTTAGAGCTAGAAGCCAATTTAAAAGAATCGCAACTCAATACTTTAAAAGGACAGATAAATCCACATTTTATGTTTAATTCACTAAATAATATTCGTGGTTTAATGTTAGAAGATGTAGATAAATCGCGTGAAATGATTACACGATTGTCCGAAATGTTACGTTACTCACTTAGCAAAAATAATGTCGATAAAATAGCCTTATCGGAAGAATTAGAAATGGTAGAAAATTATATCGAATTGAGTAAAATTCAATTGGAAAATCGGTTAGTTTTTATACAAGAAATGGATACTGATATTAATACGATTCAGATTCCACCAATGTTAATACAAATGCTCATTGAAAACGCTATAAAACATGGTATTTCTAATTTACCAAATGGAGGTCAAGTAAAACTTGTTATTAAAAGAAGGGAAACGTATCTAATTATGAAAGTAAGTAATACTGGCAAATTAGTAATTCCTAAAAATTCTACCAAAGTTGGATTAGAAAATATTAAAAAAAGATTATCGCTATTGTATGGAAAAACAGCAAAATTTTCGCTTAAAGAAAAAAATATGGAAGTCATTGCAAAAATTGAAATACCAATATAAAACTGTTAATTGATTGATAGTAAACAAAATGAGTAAAATAACAGCCATTATCGTAGAAGATTCTAGACTAGCAAGAGTAGAGTTAAAAGAGTTACTAAAAAACCACAAAGAGATTAAAGTCATTGCTGAAGCAGAAAATGTAGATAAAGCCTTTCAATTAATAACAGAAAAAAATCCAACTTTAATTTTTTTAGATATTAATATGCCAGAAAAAGATGGGTTTCAGTTGCTAGAAATGTTAGATAAAATCCCTATTGTAGTATTTACAACTGCTTACGATGAGTATGCTATAAAATCTTTTGAGTACAATGCTTTTGATTATTTATTAAAACCTATAAATAAAGATCGCTTTGCAAAAACCATACATAAATTATTGCCTTTTTTAGAGAAAAAACAAAAAGAAGACATTAAAGTTCTTACCAAAAATTCACAAATTTTTATTAAAGAAGGAGAAAAGTGTTGGATGATAGCATTAAAAGAAATCATACTTTTTGAAATTATAGGAAATTATACTAGAGTTTTCTTTGAAAATAATAAACCCATGATATACAAATCTTTAAATCAAGTAGAAGAAAAATTACCTAAAGGTTTGTTTTTTAGAGCAAACAGACAACAAATAATTAACCTGCAAGAAATTACAAAAGTAACGCCTTGGTTTAATGGCAAACTAAAAGTTAATTTAACGAACGATGTAGAGGTAGAAATATCAAGAAGACGGTCTTTAGAATTTAGACAAACTTTAGAATTTTAAAATAATACTCTTTTTGTACAAAATGATTTGCTTACTTTTGTCAATAAATCCACTAAAATTATGGCAGCAGGAGGATCAACATTATCTGTTATCGGAGCAATTATTGCTAACTTATTAATTGCAGTATTAAAATTTGTAGCAGCATCTTTTACAGGTTCTGCAGCAATGTTATCCGAAGGGATTCACTCCATTATTGATACAACCAATGGTTTATTATTACTTTTAGGAATTAAAAGAAGTAGAAAAGGAGCAAGTAAAATACATCCTTTTGGTCATGGTAAAGAAATTTATTTTTGGTCTTTTGTAGTAGCCATATTTATTTTTGCACTTGGTGGCGGTCTTGCCATTTACGAAGGTATAAAACACGTTTTACATCCTAAAACCGATGTAGGACACGAACATATTTTATGGAATTATGGTGTTATTATTGGTGCGATGCTTTTTGAAGGTGCAAGTTTACGATATGCATGGAAACAATTCCGAAAAAAATATCCAACTGGTTTTACTTCGGCATTAATAGAGAGTAAAGATGCTGCATCTATGGCAATAATTATCGAAGAAAGTGCTGCTATGATTGGTTTGTTTTTAGCTTTAGTAGGAGTTAGTTTGGCTTATTTTTTAGACAATCCTATTTACGATGCTTATGCATCTATTGCGATTGGTTTACTATTATTAGCTACATCCATTTTTATGGCAAAAGAAACGCAAGATTTACTAATTGGAGAAGGGGTATCTAACAACGATTTAAAAATGATAATCGACATTTTAGATGATTATGAGGAATTTGAATTTTTTGGAAATATTAAAACAATGCATCTTGGTCCAGACGAAGTTTTACTTGGTGTAGAAGTAAATTTTAAAGACGATTTAAAAGTTCGTGAATTAGAAGAAGTCGTAACAGATATAAAGAAAAGAATTAAGGAAACAGATCCTAAATTTACATATATATATATCGAGAGTAACTCTATCACAAAAGAAAGTTGATACCAATTCAATTTCAAAATGCGCTAAATAGATTTGAAATATTTTTATATTTTACAATCTTGAAATTTAAAGTGCAGTAAAACGTAAAAAGATAAATAATTTATAGCATATTTTGATGTAAGTTTAGGTCGAACTCAAGTTACTAAATTAAAATAGTATATTTGTTCAAATTTTAAACCCTAAACTATGGAAAATTATATTGGATTAGCTCAAACATCCGAAGAACAAAAAATCGCATTTTACAAACATACATACACACATGTTGCTTATGGCGTTTTGGTATTTATTTTAATAGAATATTTATTCTTAAATGTACCAGCAATTACAAATTTAGCACTTTCACTCACAGGAGGAAGAATGTGGTTAATTATGTTAGGCGGTTTTATGTTGGTAACTAGTTATGCCGAAAAAATGACGGTAAAAAGTCACGATAGAAACAAACAATATTTAGGATACTTACTATACATTGCAGCCGAAGCATTTATTTTTATACCATTGTTGTATATGGCTACTAGGATGGAAGGTGGAGAAGTAATCCTAAAACAAGCAGCAATATTAACCTTATCTTTATTTACAGGTTTGTCTGCTGTGGTACTATTTACAAAAAAAGATTTCTCTTTTATGAGACGTTTTTTAACCATAGGATTCGTAATTGCAATTGGTTTAATTGTAGCAGGATTATTATTTGGTTTTAACCTAGGATTGTGGTTTTCTGTAGGTATGATTATCTTAGCAGCTGGATCTATTTTATACCAAACGTCTAATTTAGTTCATAAATATTCTAACGACCAATATGTAGCAGCTGCTTTAGGCTTATTTGCATCCTTAATGTTACTTTTTTGGTACATTTTAAGAATCTTCTTATCGAGAGATTAATACAACAACTAATTTATAACAAAACAGCTTTTAATAATCAAAATGGTTATTAAAAGCTTTTTTTGATTCAAAAAATGCTATTCCTAATTTGTTAAAATTTTGTTAATCTAATTAATAACTGTTACAAAGAATAAAACGAAACGTCTATTTAATACTAAACAAACCGTATTATGAGACGCTCTCTATTTTCTCCTAAGAGAAATAACCAATCTGTATTTTGTAAAATATTATTTTTATTCGTACTACTATTTACAATACAAATACAAGCAAAAAATCTACCGTTAAAAGACGGAATTGTAACAGGACAAATTGTAGATGCGAATACAAAAAAATCTGTTGCATACGTATCTATCGTAATAAAAGATATCAATGATAAAATAATTACAGGAGCAATTACAGATGAAAACGGTACCTTTAAAGTTACTAAAATAGCAGATGGAAGTTATGTTTTAGAAGTCCAATTTATGGGATATAAAACCGTAAAAAAATCCTTTAAAATTACCTCCAAAAAATCGAATGTAAATTTCGGTACTATTCCATTTGAGGAAGATTCTCAATCTTTAGAAGAAGTAGAAATACGAGCTGAGGTATCTACCACAATACAAAAAGTAGATAGAAAGGTTATAAATATCGGAAAAGATTTGGTTTCGGCTGGAGCAACTGCTTCCGAAATCATGAACAACATACCTTCGGTAAGTGTAGACCAAAACGGTAATGTAAGTTTAAGAGGAAACTCTAACGTACGTGTTTTAATAGATGGTAAACCAACCACAATTAGTGCTGCACAATTGCTAAAACAAATACCATCTTCTTCCATAAAAAGTGTAGAATTAATTACAAATCCATCCGCAAAGTACAATCCTGAAGGAATGTCTGGTATGATAAATATTGTACTGAAAAAAAATGCGAATATGGGTTTTAATGGAAGCCTAAATACTGGTTTAACCTTTGGTAGAAATACAAAATTTAACGGTTCCTTAAACTTAAATTACAAAACAGGGAAATTTAATATCTTTGGAAACTATGGTTACAATAAAGGAAAATGGAATAATAACGGATTTGTAAATCGTTCGGATAATAATTCTACACAAGATTTTATTTTTAATAGCGATAACGAATCTCATCTAATAAAAGTAGGTTTTGATTATTATATCAACGAAAAAAATACATTATCTTTTTATACCAACCAAAATGTATTTAACAGCGATGACGAAGGACAATCTGATGTTGTGTTTGCAAATGGAGGCTCTCCTAATTTTTTCCAAAAAACAGAAAGTAAAAAAGATAATGGTTCTGCAACATATAATGTAGATTATAAAATAGATTTTAAAAAAGATGGCCATAATCTAGAATTTGAAGTAAACTATACTATCGGAAAACCAACCGAAGATGCTGTATTTAGAGAATTAATAAATCCATCAAATCCTATTTTTAACTACACCGACGATATCGATAACGAAAGAAAAAATACGATTGTAAATATAGATTATGTAAATCCGTTAAACGATAAAACCAAGCTAGAATTAGGTGTAGAATCTCGATTACGAAAAACAGATAACACAAAACTTACCACACAAAATGGTATCGATATTAATGCAAATTTATTCGAGTTACCAGATACTTTTTACGAATACGATCAAGATATTAATTCTTTTTACGCAACGTATAGTAAACGTTTCGAAAAACTATCGGTACAAGTCGGAGCTCGATTAGAAAGCTATAAAGTAACGGCGAGTTTAGACAATACTAAAATATTCGAAAACGATTATCTAACGGTTTATCCTTCTGCTTTTTTTACTTATAAAACCTCCGAAAAAAACCAATACCAATTAAGTTATAGTCGTAGAGTAGATAGACCTAATTTGAATCAAGTAAATCCAATTAGAGAATGGTCTACTCCACAAATTACTTCGGTTGGTAATCCAGAATTAAGACCTCAGTTTACCAACTCTTTAGAATTAAATTACACCAGACAACTTAAAAAAGGATCTTTAACTTTAGGTACATTTTATAGACAGATAACAGATAATATTAATAGATCCATTACTGTAGATCCTCTAGATGTAAATAAAGTAATTTTATCGCATATAAATACCGATAATAACAATGCTTATGGTGTAGAAGTTTCTAGTAATTACCGCTTTACAAAATGGTGGTCTGTAAATACTAGTTTTGATCTTTATTCTCAAAAAGAAGAAGGTCCTGTTAATGGAACTAACGTAAAAATTACCAATACTAATTATAATTTTAGAGCTAGTAATAATTTTAAAGCAACTAAAAATTTGCGTTTTTCTCTTTTTGGAATGTATCGTGGCCCTAACAAAAATTTGCAATTTAATGTTGATGAAATGTGGAAAATAGACCTTGGTGCAAGACTATCCATTCTAAAAGGTAAAGGAAGTATTAGCGCACGATTTAGTGATATTTTCAATACCATGCATTTTGGTTTTACCTCCGAAAGACCTTATCCACAAATTGGGAATTTTTATTGGGAAAGTCAAACTGCTTATATAGGTTTTAACTACCGATTTGGTGGTGGAAAAAATAAAGCTCGTAACCGAAAACGTAGAGATAATCACGAAAAAAGTGGTGGTGGCGGATTTTAGACTTTAAATAACCAATTACAGGTTCTATTACTCCTCTTAAAATGGAATTGAAATTAAAAGGAGTAAATAAAAAAGTGGTGTAAAAAATTACTTTGCCTCTGCTACAAACTTTTTAAATGCTTTCATGAAAGTAATAAATTTTTCTGTTGACCATATAAAATCGGCTTCTTCTTGTTCGGTTTTCCAATCAAAAAAATGGACTTCATCTTTATCTATACTTATTAAAAAATCACTTCCCGCAACTTGATAATCATATTCTTCATTACCAACTAAGACTTTTGTCTTATCTATTATCATTTGTATTTCTTGTGGTGTCCACTCGTGCCAATCTAAATTTTCTAAAGCATATTCTTCTTCTTTTTCTATACTGTCTAAGTCTACTCCAAATTCATAACTTGGGTCTTGCTCAGACCCTTTATTTTTTTTAAAAAATTTGTAATTCATAATATTTTAATTTTTTATCCAAGGATAAGCATTAGTAAAATTACTAAACTCATCAAATTCTATTTTAATTTTAAATGTTTTTTCACTATTTAAACTAATATAATCTCTATTTTTACTCTTAGGATGAAATTTCTTTCTATTTTTCATCATTTCATCATACACCAAAGCAATTTCTTCCTTTACTCTAATAAGATCCCAGTTTTCAGGAAACATACTCGATTTAGCAACTTTATCTATCCATTGTCCGTTTTTATATCTCACACTGATTAATGCATCAAAAGGTAAATCGTCAATAGGCTCTGTTAAATATTTTCTTATTTTTATATTTTTATTTACTACCAAATAGTTATGTCCTCCTGTTCCTTGTAGTCTACTTACTCCTTTTTTGCTCTTAATTTTGAATTCTCCATCAAAATGTAAATGAAATTTTTCTTCAAATTTACTAATCCATTTTATTAATGCAGCCTTTCGTAATTTAGTATTCTTTGCAACATCTGCTAGATTATCCAAATACTTTAAAACATCTTCTTTACTTGCTGCATGTGGGAAAATATTTCCTAAAACCTTTTTTAATTCTTTTTCTGTTCCTTCTGCAATCTTTTCGCCATTATAAACTATGGCTTTTATTTTTGTTGCGGATTCTACTGGTTTGCAAAAAGACTACCTTATTAGGATAGTCTTTTAATTTTTATATGAAAAAATTACTTTGTTCCTGCTTAATCAACACTATTCACATCTTTTTGATTATAAATTTGTAATTATTCATAATTGTTTAAACAAACTGACATTAATATTAATTATTCTCTTCTATAAATTTTTTAAAATCTTGTAGAAAAGCGATAAATTCATTATGTTCTAAACGTAATGTAATACTATCTGGGTCGTATATTCCTGCTCGTTGTGCCATCATATCTACTAATAAAATACCATTTTTATTGGCATGAACCGTTAGGTCTTCATTTGCCCAAATGTATTCTTCGCCTTTGGTTTTGGTTTTGCTTTGCTCTATGCCATCTATTATTTCTTGGGCTTTTTGTGGAGTCCAATCTGAATCACCAAAATTTTGTAAAACATTTGTTTTTGTTTTTATTAGAAAAAATAAACCTTCCGTTGTATCTAATGTTTTTGTATAAAATGTATATTCCATCTTTTATCTAATTTTTGGGTGTGAATTAATTATTTTAGCGTTTTTTATTTCAATTTGAATTAAAATCCCATTTGTACTTTTTGCTCTATATTTTGAAATTCCTGTTTTCGGATTGATTTCAATAAACCCTTTCCCTTTTGCCACCGTATTTTCATATACAAAGGCAATTTCTTCTTTAATACGTTCAAGAGACCAATTTTTTGGAAACATGGAAGATATGGCATCTTTAGGGAATTTTTCACCTAAAGCGGATTTAATGTTAATTTTTGCTTTAAAAGGTACATCATCTAACAAATTCGCAATATTTCTTGTGCCTTCTGGATATGTTATTTCTAGAATTTCTACAAACTTATTTATTATATGTCCGCCTTGTCCTTTTGTTCCTATATAAACCCATTCTTCATATTTTAACCATTTTAAATTAAACACTTTTTTACTTATTAAACTTACGTCTCCTAAAATATGATTTATACTATTTTCTTCAAATTTACTAATCCATTTTAATAATGCTGCTTTTCGTAATTTAGTATTCTTTACAACATCTGCTAGATTATCCAAATACTTTAAAACATCTTCTTTACTTGCTGCATGTGGAAAAATCTTTCCTAAAACCTTTTTT
>JALSLK010000036.1 GCA_026988355.1 Flavobacteriaceae bacterium | reverse complement strand
CTACCAGTCATTTAATCGCTTCTGTTTTGCAAGAAAGTGGTCTTAATGTAGGCTTATACACTTCTCCACATTTAAAAGATTTTACAGAACGCATTCAAATAAATGGTAAACCTGCTCGGAAAAACTGTATAAATAATTTTATAAAAAGAAATAAAAATTTCTTAGAACAACAACAACTTTCTTTTTTTGAAATGATTGTTGGAATGGCTTTTGACTACTTTGCAAGAAAAAAAGTGGATATTGCAATTATTGAAGTTGGTCTTGGTGGTCGATTAGATTCTACCAATATAATAACACCTCTTGCTTCTGTAATTACAAATATAGGATTTGATCATACACAATTCTTAGGAAATACTTTAACGGAAATAGCAATTGAAAAAGCTGGAATTATTAAGCAAAATACTCCTATTATTATTGGAGAAAAACAACGAGAAATTGTTTCTATTTTTAATACAACAGCTGCTAAGAAAAATGCTCCTATATATTATGCCTCTAAAATCATAAAAGACGATTATCCAACAGATTTAAAAGGTAGTTATCAAATTAATAATGTAAAAACAGCATTACAAACTATTAAAATAATACAAAAACAAGGTTTTACTATCACAGAAGAGCATATTAAAAATGGCTTTTTAAATGTCGTAAAAAACACCAACTTAAAAGGACGTTGGCAACAATTAAAAACAAATCCAAAAGTTATTTGTGATACTGCACATAACACAGAAGGTTTAAAATATGTTTTAGAACAGTTAACCTCTGAAAAATACACGCAATTACATATCGTTTTAGGCGTCGTAAATGACAAAAATTTAGATACTATTTTACCCTTATTTCCAAATAATGCAATGTATTATTTTTGCAAACCAAATATTCCACGTGGACTAGATGCTGCGATTTTAAAAAGTACTGCAAGTAAATATATGCTCAAAGGAGAAAAATACATTTCTGTAAATCAGGCATATAAAACTGCACTCCGTTTTGCAAATAAAGAAGATCTTATATTTATTGGAGGGAGTACTTTTGTTGTTGCAGAAGTAGTTTAAAAATATTTTATTTTTTTTATTAAATATATTTGCCATATTAAAAAACTAGTCTATATTTGCAGTCGCAATTATAAGGGCGATTAGCTCAGTTGGTTCAGAGCACCTCGTTTACACCGAGGGGGTCGGGGGTTCGAATCCCTCATCGCCCACAAAACTTCACTACTTTAGTGAAGTTTTATTTTATTAAATAAATTATAAATCAAGGTCGGGAACCTTAAAATTTAACACATTATGCCTGTAAAAATTAGATTACAAAGACACGGAAGAAAAGGAAAACCATTTTATTGGATTGTAGCTGCTGATGCTCGTTCAAAAAGAGATGGTAAATTATTAGAAAAAATTGGCACTTATAATCCTAATACTAATCCTGCAATAGTTGAATTAGATGTTGATTCTGCTGTAAAATGGTTACAAAATGGTGCACAACCAACGAATACTGCTAGAGCTTTATTATCTTATAAAGGTGCTATGTTAAAAAATCATTTAGTTGGAGGTGTTCGTAAAGGTGCTTTAACTGAAGAACAAGCTGAAGAAAAATTCAAAGCATGGTTAGAAGAAAAAGAAGGAAAAATAACTGGAAAAACTGACGGTCTTGCAAAAGCTGCTGAAGATGCTAAAACAAAAGCTTTAGCTGCTGAAAAAGCAGTAAATGAAGCTAGAATTAAAGCTAACGAACCTGTTATTGAAGAAGCTGCTCCTGCTGATAGCGAAGAAACTGCTTCTAACGAGGAAGAATAAAAAATACTGTATTTATACAAAACAAACTTAAAACCTGGCCTTTAAAAGTCAGGTTTTTTTATACAATATATTATGAATAAAGAAGCGTGTTTTTATTTAGGAATCATTGCTCGAAAGCACAGTTATAAAGGCGAAGTTGTTATTGTTATTGATAGCGACGAACCTGGACTTTATGCAAATCTTGATGCTATTTTTGTAGAGATAAATCACAAATTAATTCCTTTTTTTATTCAAAAAATTAAATTACAAAAAGGCAATCAACTTCGAATTAAATTTGAAGATATTGATACCGAAGACGATGTCAAAAGTATTCTAAAAAGAGCGACTTACCTTCCTCTTACTTTACTCCCAAAATTGGAAGGCGATAAATTTTACTTTCACGAAGTCATTGGTTTTATTATTGAAGATGTTAACTATGGTATTGTTGGTAAAATTACTTCTATAAACGATAGTACTGCACAAACATTATTTGTTATTAAAAATAAAAAAATAGAAATTTTAATTCCATTAATTGATGAATTTATTAAAAAAGTAGATCGAGAAAATCGTAAAATTATTGTGGAAACTCCTGATGGGTTGATACAAATGTATCTTGAAGATTAACTTGTATACTGAGTAATATGTCTATTTTTAAGTTTAAACAATTCAGTATAAATCAAGATAAAACCGCCATGAAAGTTGGTACGGACGGTGTACTTTTAGGTGCTTGGACTTCTTTTATGACAAAACCATATTCTATTTTAGACATTGGTACTGGCACTGGTTTAATTGCTTTACAATTAGCGCAACGTAGTAATGCTGAGATCATTGATGCTTTAGAAATTGATGCCGATGCTTTTGAACAAGCTGTTTCTAATTTTGAACAATCGGATTGGAGCAATCGATTATTCTGCTATCATGCATCTTTGGAAGAATTTTGTAATGAAATTGAAGAAAAATACGATTTGATTGTTTCTAACCCTCCTTTTTATACAGACAGCTACCAAAGCAACACTCCTTCTCGAAATTCGGCTCGTTTTACCTCTTCTCTTTCGTTTCGAGAATTAATGCAATCTGTTTCTAAATTATTAAATAATAGTGGTGAATTCTCTTTAATTATTCCTTTTAAAGAGGAGAAAAACATCATTGCTCTAGCAGAAGAATTTTTATTATTTCCAAAAAGAATATGTAGAGTTAAAGGAAATATAAATTCCGCTATCAAACGAAGTTTAATGTCTTTTTCATTTCAAAAAGCAGAAATTGATTTTTCTGAATTATCTATAGAAATTAAAAGACATGAATATACAAAAGCTTATCTAAATTTAGTAAACGATTTTTATCTAAAAATGTAATCGTTAATTCTTATTTTTTAATTGATTAAATTCTACTAAATTAGTCATTCCTTCTTTATTTGGATTATCGGCAAATGATTGTACAAATTTTTCTACTTTTTTTGCAACTCTATCTTGTGGATATAATAATACTCGATTTACATCTCCAGCCCAATTATTGAGATAAATAATATGCT
This sequence comes from Flavobacteriaceae bacterium, assembly GCA_026988355.1. GTDB lineage: Bacteria > Bacteroidota > Bacteroidia > Flavobacteriales > Flavobacteriaceae > S010-17. Next base: position 26,517 of record JALSLK010000036.1, on the reverse strand, counting down.
TTCCATCGTATTCTTGTGCATATTTTGTAATCTTACTTGGTAGTTTTTTATACAATGCATCGTCTACAATTTCTATGTAAAAATAATGTAACTTCGAAGAAAAGAAGCTAAATGATAGTAAATGATCCCAAAATCCAAAGAAATTTGTAAATGGCAATAGAAAAACCATAAAAAGAATTACTGTTTTTTTGAAGTTATAAAATTGCGATAAAATATCAAAATTAGATGTCGACTTGTATGACCAAAATAAAATAATAACACTTAGTATATTTTGTAAATTCCATGGTACAACATTAAACCCGTACCCTAACCAAAAGAGCATTATTACAATGGTAACATGCATTCCGACAATAGCTACTACTGCTATTTTTCTTGTTCTATTAAAGAGTAATAATAAACCTAAAATTGCTTCAATAAACGGTACACTATATGTAAATATTTGTCTTATTTTTTCTGGAATTATCGAAAAGTGCTTTGTTAGCGCATGCATCCATTGTGCGTTAAAATTTGCATTTATTTTATGTATTCCACTCCAAAAGTAGGTTGCTATAAAAATTAGCATCAAACAATGTAGTATTATGGTTGTATTTTTTCTGCTTTTCCGCAAATAGGAAACCACTAAAATAGTAAGTATGCTTTGGTAAAAATAAGGTTGCAATCTATTTTGATCTACCAATCCTAAATAGATATAGAGAAACACAATAGTAATCCCTATATAACGCTTTGGTTTAAAAAGAAATAGTAATAATAATCCTATCAAACTAAATGCAAAAATATAATCCCAAGGCGCTTGTGGAACTGGAATAAAATCAAATCTTGGTATTTTTGGAAAATCCGTTTTAGTAATCCATAACTTTGGTGTATATGCCATTGCTGCTAAAAAACCTAAAACTGCAAAAACATGGACTAAATAAATTTTATTCTTATTTCTTTGTTCTATAATCATTTGGTTCAATCTATTGTAACTACCAATTCATCATACGCTAAAAATACATTTTTTGGTAATTTTTTTTCTACTTTTGCATGAAACCCTAATTTTGGACTTATATGTGTAATATACGCTTTCTTAGGTTTCACTTCCTCGATTAACGCTAATGCCTTTTCTAAATTAAAATGTGTTGGATGTTCTTTAATTTGCAATGCATTTATTACTAAAACTTCTAAATCTTTTAATTTTAATTTTTCGCTAGTACCAATATAACTAACATCTGTTAAATATGCTAATTTATCAAACCTATAACCAAAAACTGGTAAATTTCCATGCATAGCCTTTATTGGTATTACTTGTATATTTTCTAATTGAAATCTTTTATTTTTAATTCTATTTGAAATAATACTTGGCGCACTCGGATATTTATTTTTTGTTGTAAAAATATACGCAAATCTAATTTTTAAATCCTTTAAAACACGTTTATGCGCATAAATTGGTAATGCACCATAACGTTGTGTAAATGGGCGTATATCGTCTAATCCTGCTGTATGATCGGAATGTTCGTGTGTATATAAGATTCCATCAATTTTAGTAATTTTTGCTTGTAACATTTGCATTCTAAAATCTGGACCACAATCAATTACATAATTATAAGCACTCCAAGATATTAGTACCGATGCTCGTAATCGCTTATCTTTTTTATCTGTTGATAAGCAAACTTCATTAGAACTACCGATAATAGGAATTCCTTTAGATGTACCTGTTCCTAAAAAAGTTAATTTCATAGAATAGTTATAAATTGTAATTATATGGCAAAAATAATATTATTTCGCTTAAAAATTAAAACAAAACTCATTACATTTGTAATAAATAAAAACTACTAAAATGGCTATTAGCATAAAAGGAGACATTGATTTAAAACATGTTCCAACAATTAAACGTAAAGCTTTGCGTATCAACTTAAATGCAAATATTTACGGAACTTTTGCTGAGATTGGAGCTGGACAAGAAACCGTTCGTAACTTTTTTAGAGCTGGTGGTGCTTCTGGAACTATTGCAAAAGCAATGAGTGCTTACGACAAAGATTTTTCGGATGCTATTTATGGTATTGAAAATGACAAAAGATATGTTACGGAGCAGAGACTAAAAAAAATGTTATCTCACGAAATTGATTTAATTGAAGAGCGGTTAAGTAGATCGAAGCATCCTGAAAAAATATTTTTTTCCTATGCTAATACTGTTGCAACTATTGATTTTGCGAAAAAATTTAAAGGGCATGGTTGGGTTGGTGTAAAATTTCAATTAGGTCCTTTAGAAGATTTTAATGAAATTATATTACACGTTCGTTTTAAGGAAACGGATGCTCGTTTACAACAAGAAACTTTAGGTAAATTAGGTGTAAATTTATTATATGGTGCTTTTTATTTGAATGACAGTCCAAAAGATTTATTAGAGTCTTTGTATGATAATATTGATTTAGATCAGGTTGAAGTCGATATGATTAATTTTTCTGGTCCACGATTTATGTATGTCGACAATCGTTTAATGAGTTTGTATTTGGTTAAAAATGGGTTTACTAACGCAGTAATGTTTGGTCCTGATGGAAATAATTTATTACCTGCTCAACAATTATACAAAGCAAATATTTTTACTTTAAGAGGTAGCTTTAGGCCTGTTACTAAAGTAAATATGGATATGTATGAAAAATCTATTGCTATTTTTCTGGAAGATAAAAAAGTAATTAAAGAGAAAACCAAGATCATTTTTGAAATTACACTTTCTAACTTAAGAAGTGATAAAGGCGAAATTAATGAACGTGACTTTTTAGATAGAGCCGAACTGTTATGTTCTCTTGGTCATAATGTAATGATTACTAATTTTCAAGAATATTTTAAATTGGTAGAATATTTCTCTGAGTTTACCAAGAAAAGAATGGGAATGGCTATGGGAGTATATAATTTAATTCAAATTTTTGACGAAAAATATTATAGAGATTTAAGTGGTGGTATATTAGAAGCATTTGGTAAATTATTCTTTAAGGATTTAAAAGTGTATTTATATCCTCTAAAAAATAAAGAAACACAAGAGTTTATTACTAGTGATAATTTAAAAGTACATCCTAGAATGAAAGAATTGTATAAATTTTTTAAGCATAATGGTAAGATTGTGGATATTACGAATTTTAATCCTAAAATTTCTGATATTTTTTCTAGACAAGTTCTTAAAATGATTGCTGAAGGAGAAGATGGTTGGGAAGAGATGTTACCAAGTGGTATTGCCGAACAAATTAAAGAAAAACGCTTGTTTGCATACTCTAGACGTAAATTTTCTAAATAACAGAATAGATTTTATAAACATTAAAAATCCCACTAATTTAAAATTAGTGGGATTTTTATTTTTTTTAATATTATTTATCGCATTACTTTTCGTAAAATACCTAACACTCCTCTAATAAATGTTGCGCTTGTAACTACTTTTAAAATTGGGTTCATTCGTGTGCTTTTACGGGTTGTTCTTCTTTTTTGTTTTGCTTGTTCTTTGCTCTTAGACTCTTTCTCTTCTTGCTCGTGTACTTTATTAATCTTTTTATTTAATAATTCATAAGCACTTTCTCTATCAATTTCTTCGGTATATTTCTTATAAATATAAGAATCATTTATAACTTTTTTTATTTCTGATTTAGATAAAATATCCATTCTACTCATTGGCGCTCTTAACATTGTTCGTACTAATGGCGATGGAATTCCTTTTTCGTTTAATCCAGAAACCAGTGCTTCTCCTATTCCTAATTGTGTTAGTACAGTTGCCGTATCGTAGTAATCGGAATCTGGATAATTCTGTGCTGCTAATTTTATGGCTTTCCTATCATTTGCTGTAAATGCTCTTAATGCATGTTGAATTTTTAATCCTAATTGCGATAATACATCTGAGGGTATGTCTTTTGGGTTTTGTGTGACAAAATAAATCCCAACGCCTTTCGATCTAATTAATTTTACGATACTTTCTATTTGACTTAATAATGCTTTGGATGCTTCTTTAAATATTAAATGTGCTTCATCAATAAATAGTACTAATTCTGGTCTTCCACTATCTCCTTGTTCTGGTAACGTTTCATATATTTCTGCCAATAATTGCAACATAAAAGTTGAAAACAATTTTGGTTTGTCTTGTATATCTGTTAATCGCAATACCGAAATAATACCTTTTCCATTTTTATCTACTCGAATTAAATCGTCTATTTCGAAAGAACGCTCTCCAAAAAATAAATCTCCTCCTTGTTGTTCAATTTCTACTACTTTACGCAATATGGAACCTGTAGATGCTGTTGATATTCTTCCGTAGTTTTCTTCTAACTCCTTTTTTCCTTCTGAAGTTGCAAACTGTAATATTTTTTTAAAATCTTTTAAATCTAATAACGGTAATTTATTATCGTCACAATATTTGAATAATACAGCTACAATACCGCTTTGTGTTTCGGACAAATCTAATATTCTAGATAATAATGTTGGTCCAAATTCGGCTACAGTAGCTCGCATACGAGTTCCATCTTGTTCTGAAATGGTTAGTATTTCTATTGGGAACTTTTTTGCTTCAAAGTCAAAACCAATTTTTGCATGACGTTCGTCTATCTTTGGATGTCCTGGGCTTGGTTGAGCCAATCCACTTAAATCTCCTTTTACGTCCATTAACAATACTGGAACTCCTGCTTCGGATAAATTTTCTGCAAACACTTGCAAGGTTTTGGTTTTCCCTGTTCCTGTTGCTCCTGCAATTAAACCGTGTCTATTTATTGTTTTTAAAGGCAACTTTACAAATGCATTTGTGATGGTTTCTTCTCCCAACATTGCTGCTCCTAAATTAATAAAATCTCCTTTGGTTTTATATCCTTCTTCTATGTATTTAAAAAAATCTTCTTTCTTATTCATTTTTATTATTGATTATAAGTTGCAATTTACAAAAAAGATTGAAATGTAGATTGTACTTCTATTCTTTTTGTGATACCCTCTTTGGTAAATTATTTACTATTAATAGCTTCTCTTCTACTATTTCTTTAGTTACTAAAATTAAATCTTACAAATACGACGATTAAAATCCATCTAATTCCATAATTTGAACTTTTAATATTTTATATTTGTCAAAATTTATTTTCTTGAAAAAAAATACAGATATATTAATTAAGAAAGGCGAAATGCTACCTTTGATGGAGGAGTTTTATACCATTCAAGGCGAAGGTTTTCATACGGGAACTGCTTCGTATTTTATTCGAATTGGCGGTTGTGATGTTGGTTGTCATTGGTGTGATGTTAAAGAGAGTTGGAATGAAAAATTACATCCCGCTACGTCTACCGATTTAATTGTTGCTAATGCTAAGAAATATGCAAAAATAGTTATTATTACTGGTGGCGAACCGTTAATGTGGAATATGGATTACATCACTTCCAAATTAAAACAAGAGAATCTAAATGTACATATTGAAACTTCTGGCGCTTACCCTTTATCTGGAAAATGGGATTGGATTTGTCTATCTCCAAAAAAAAACAAGTTACCTTTAGAGGAAATTTACGATAAAGCAGATGAACTTAAAATGATTATCTACAATAAAAATGATTTTAAATTTGCTTTAGAGCAAGCGAAAAAAGTTTCTGCAAAATGCACTTTATTTTTACAACCAGAATGGAGTAAAAAAGAAATCACTACTCCTTTAATAATTGATTTTGTAATGAAAAACCCACAATGGAAAATTTCCTTACAAACACATAAATACCTAAATATTCCATAAAATATTTTATGGTATTGTTTTTGTTTCATATATTCGCAGTACAATAAACAAAATTTGTACATAAACCATTTAATATAAATTATGAAAAAATTAATTTTTGCCGTTACATTATTATTTATTTCTGTTGGTATTTTCGCACAAGGAAAAGCACCTTCCGAAAAAGCTATAACCAAACTAATGTTTGTTAAAAAAGGGATGAGTACAGTTAATACCATAACAGATAATTTATCGCAAAAGATGAATACAAAAAATGCAACTGCTTTTAAAGCTGAAATGAATACTTATAAAAAGAACATGCTTGATAAAGCAATGCGTACTTTTAAGAGTGATTATACTGCTAGCCAAATAGATGCTATTTATAAAGAGTGTACTTCTGATAAAATCGATTATACGGATTTAACAAATAATTTCTTTGCAAAATGGAGAAGACTTAAAGGAGAATTTTTTAAAAATGCAAAAGAAACTTTTTTTAAGTACCAATAAAAATAAAAGCAACCTACATTCTATAAGACTCTAATTTTTTTGATTAGAGTTTTTTTATTTTGAGCAATTTTTTATTTTTCAATAATTTCTTTAGCGAAATTATAAATTCTTTCAAATTGTTCTTCCAATCCCATACTGCTATTATCAAAATTGATTGCATCTTTCGCTTTTTTTAATGGCGAATCTTTTCTAGTTGAATCGATATGATCTCGATATTGTACATTTTTTAAAATTTCTTCGTAACTTACATCATCTCCTCTATCTAATAATTCTTTATATCTTCTAGTTGCTCTCTTTTCTGGCGAAGCTGTCATAAACAACTTTAGTTCTGCGTCTTTAAAAACCACAGTTCCAATATCTCTTCCATCCATGACAATCCCTTTATCCTTTCCCATTTTCTTTTGTAGGGAAACTAATTTTTTACGCACCTCAGAAACTGTTGCGATTTTACTTACTAATTTAGAAACAGACATTCCTCGTATTTCATTTTCTACATTTTTATCATTTAGAAACATTTCTGCAAAACCTAATTTTTCATTGTATAAAAAATTTAATTTAATTTTATCTAAATTAGCAATAAGTTTATCGACATCAAAATGATATTCGTCAATTATATTTTGTTGCATTGCATATAGTGTAACTGCTCTATACATGGCACCTGTGTCTACATAAATATAACCTAACTGTTTTGCTAATTGCTTTGCAATTGTACTTTTTCCTGTTGAGGAAAATCCATCAATAGCTATCGTAATTTTTCTTTTCAATTTATCGTAATTTACTATTTAAATCAAACTGCAAACTAAAGGTACTTGTATTGGATGCTGGATGATATTTTGTATATGCATAATTAAATTTAATCGTACCAAATTTAATTCCAAAACCTGCCGAAAATCCTGCAAAAGTTCTTGTTTCTGTTAATTTTAATTCTTTAGCTCTTCTAAAATTATAACCTAATCGCAAGTTAAAATTTTTCTTCGGAAAAAATTCTGCTCCTACAATAAAATGTCGCATTGCATTGTCTAAAAAAGTTATTTTCTTATTTGTTGTAGTACCATCAATACTTGTTTCTGCATTGGATGGATTCTGTACGGAGATATTCCATTTCTGTAAATTATCTGCTGTTACATACCATTTTAGTGGAATTTTTTCCAACTCATAAGACATTCCTATTTCGATAGATAGTGGTAATTTTTCTCGTTGTTCATCAAAAGCATTTATTTGGTATCCCATATTTCGGATAACTGCTGTAAAAACATACGGTTTTTTGTATTCGTAATACGTAATTCCTAAATCTGCTGCAACTCCAGTAGAAGTATAATTATCTATCATTGCATTTATTCCTTTTATATTTGCTCCTACATAAAAATCTGACCATGGAATTTGGTATGCATATCCAATCGAAACTGCAATGTCTCTTGCATAAAAAGTACCTGTTTCGTTACCTTGCTCATCGGCACCAATTAATTTTCCATAATCTACAAAAGTAATTCCTCCGTGCAATGTTCCAAATCGTTTTGTGAATAAATGTGCGAAACTAACGGAGCCATAATTAACATCTGCTAAAAAATTAACATAATTAACTGCTAATTGATTATCCATTTCTTGATTTATCATTGCTGGATTCCATATCCCTTGATTTACATCGTCGATTAATGTTAAAACTTTCCCTCCAAGTGCTGCCTGCTTTGCTGAAGTTGGTACATTTAAAAAATTAAAAATTTGTTCTCCTCCAACTTGCGAAAAGCCAAAACTATAGCACATAAATAAAACAAATACTATTTTAATTTTCATAAATGGAATTAAGGGCATAAAACTACAAAAAAGTCTTATCTATATAGAACGAATTATTTCTAATATAGTATGCAAAAATTATTTTATTTCTTATTGAAAAAATAGAACGAAAAAAGGATATACTAATTTCGTTCTATTCTATATTTATTTTTAGGTATACTACATCATTCCTGGCATTCCTCCACCCATAGGCGCATGTGCTCCTGAATCTTCTTCTTTAATATCTACTAATGCACATTCGGTTGTTAGTATCATTCCTGCAACTGATGCTGCGTTTTCTAATGCTACTCGTGTTACTTTTGTTGGATCGATTATTCCTGCTTTAAACATGCTTACATATTCTTCTGTTTTTGCATTATATCCATAATCTTTTTTTCCCTCCAATATTTTAGATACTACAACAGATCCTTCACTTCCAGAATTTTCTACTATTTGGCGTAATGGTTCTTCTATTGCTCTTGCAATAATTGCTATTCCTGTTACTTCATCTAAATTATCGGTAGTTATTTTATCCAATACTTTTTTAGCTCTAATGTAAGCAACTCCTCCTCCTGCAACGATACCTTCTTCTACGGCTGCTCTTGTTGCGTGTAATGCATCGTCTACTCTATCTTTTTTCTCTTTCATCTCTACTTCACTTGCTGCTCCAACATACAATACTGCTACTCCTCCTGCTAATTTTGCTAATCGCTCTTGTAATTTTTCTTTATCGTAATCGGATGTTGTTGTCTCTATCTGCGATTTTATTTGACTTACTCTACCTTTTATGTCTGCTTTTTTTCCTGATCCATTTACTATCGTTGTATTGTCTTTATCGATTGTAATTCGCTCTGCACTTCCTAACATCTCTAATGTTGCTTCTTTTAATACAAAACCTCTTTCTTCTGCAATTACAGTTCCGCCAGTTAGTATTGCAATATCTTCTAACATTGCTTTACGTCTGTCTCCAAATCCTGGTGCTTTTACTGCTGCTATTTTTAGTGAACCTCTTAATTTATTTACTACTAAGGTTGCTAATGCTTCTCCATCTACATCTTCGGCAATAATTAATAACGGTCTACCTGTTTTTACAATTGGCTCTAGTATTGGCATAATATCTTGCATGGTAGATATTTTTTTATCGTACAATAAAATGAACGGATTTTCTAAATCTGTTAACATTTTTTCTGTATCGGTAACAAAATATGGCGATAAGTATCCTCTATCAAATTGCATTCCTTCTACAATATCCACATAGGTTTCCATTCCTTTTGCTTCTTCTATGGTAATAACGCCCTCTTTTCCTACTTTAGTAAATGCTTTTGAAATTAATTCTCCAACCGATTCGTCATTATTTGCCGAAATAGTTGCTACTTGTTTTATTTTATCTCCTTTTCCTACTTTTTGAGATTGTTTATGTAAATCTGCTACAATTGCTGCTGTAGCTTTATCTATACCTCGTTTTAAATCTAACGGATTTGCTCCTGCTGCTACATTGCGCAATCCTTCTTTTACTATTGCTTGTGCTAATACTGTAGCGGTTGTGGTACCATCTCCTGCCAAATCGTTTGTTTTTGAAGCTACTTCTTTTACCATTTGCGCTCCCATATTTTCTAAAGGATCTTCTAATTCTATTTCTTTAGCTACACTTACACCGTCTTTTGTAATATGTGGTGCTCCAAATGCTTTTCCTATTACCACATTTCTTCCTTTTGGTCCTAATGTAACTTTAACTGCATTCGCTAATGCATCTACACCTCGTTTTAATCCGTCACGTGCTTCTATATCAAATTTTATATCTTTTGCCATTTTATTTCTTGTTTTAATTTATTTCGTTTTTTTTTATTTTCAAACCTTTTTTTTAAAATCATTGAAGTTTACAATTGTGTTTTCATTACAAATACACAAATGGACAAACCAACGATTCTTCAATATTAAATTATTGCAAAAATATCACTCTCTCGCATAATCAGGTAATCGTTACCATCTAATTTTAATTCGGTTCCTGCAAATTTTCCATAAAGAACTGTATCGCCAACTTTTACTGTTGTAGGTTCTTCTTTTGTTCCTTTACCAACCGCTACAACTTTACCTTGCTGTGGTTTTTCTTTTGCAGAATCTGGTATGTATAATCCCGAAGCTGTTTTTGTTTCGGCTGCTATTGGTTCTACTACGACTCTATCTGCTAATGGTTTTATCTTTATTGTACTCATTGTTATTATTTTTTGAATTAATATCTGTTCTTTTTTGATTTACCAAAAGTGTGCCAATTGCTATTTATGATAGATGTTACTGACAATTTAAAACAAAAAATGCCAACGTGTCATACGTTAGCATTTTTATTTTGAAATAAGGGGAACTAATTTCAATTATTTGGTATTCTCTGTATCCTCAGATTTTGTTTCTGTTGAGGCTTTTGGAGTTGTTGTTGGCGCAGCATCAATTGGCTCTTCTTTTTTAACTTCAACACCATCTATAGTTTCTTTTAATTGTGTATCTGTATTTACGGAATTTCTTGGTATTGCAAAATTAGACAATAGTATTAATGCGAATAAAGAAATTGCTAACGTCCATGTTGCTCTATCTAAAAATTTATTGGTACTTTGAACGCCTCCTAATTGAGATCCTCCTCCTCCTCCAAACGAAGAACTTAGTCCTCCTCCTTTTGGATTTTGAACCATTATAATAAGTATTAGCAAGAGTGCTACGATTACAATTAAGATTAAAAATGCTGTATAATTCATGATTTGTATTTTTGTAAAAATTTTATTGCTTCGATTCGGTCTGCAAAGAAACTACTTTTTTCTGGATATTTCAAACTTAATATTTTAAAAGCAGATATCGCTTCATTATATTTTTTCTGTTCTAAGTAAACACGTGCTAAAGTTTCGGTCATTAAACTTGTGTTTTCTGTGGTACTTTCTACCGATATATCCTTATTATCGCTCGATTTTACTGGCTTTATTTTAGGTTTATTTTGTATAAATTGCTCTATTAAATCTATTTTTTGCGAGACTTCGGATAGCTCTTCTTTTTCTTTTACAACTGGTATTTTTGTTTCCTCAACCTGTTTTTTTTCTCTTTTTATTGGTTTACTTGGTGTTAATTGCAACCATTCGTTAAACGAGAACATGTCTCTTTTATTAAAATTAATTGGCGTTCCTATCTCCAATTCTTTTTCTTTGCGTTTTTTTTCTTCTTTTGGTTCTATATTATCTGGTAAAAATTCTTCATTATCTTTTGCCACATTTGTTTTTGGTTCACTCTCTTTGGAAACTGTAATCGATTCGTACAAATGCTCTATTACTTTAGAATCGACAACTTCTATTTCTTTTAAAATCGCTTCTTCGTTTTTAGAAACGGATTGATAATCTAATACGTTTGCTGTAATAAAGTCAAATAATACCGTTCGATTTGTGGTATACGCCGCTACTTTTTTTAAGGTATTATTGTACTTAAAATTTCGTTGTTCTTTTAAGCCTTTTAAATGAATTACTTGTGCTGCTTGAAAATACGGAAATGCTTCTAATACCAACTCCAAAGAACTTAATTGTTCTTTTGTCATTTCGTTTGGTTTTAAAGTAAGCTCTGTAAATTCTTCGGTATTCATAAATTCGAATTTAAGGTTGCAAAGGTAAAGTTTATTTTGTTTTTAATTTTCTAATTTTTATAGAAAAATAAGCGAAAATTAATGTCATTATTGGACTTAATAAATTAAAAAATGCAAACCACACATATTCTCCTGTTGCTACTCCTAATGTTTTTGATTGGTATGCTCCTCCTGTATTCCAAGGAAATAATATGGATGTTACTGTACCTGAATCTTCTAATGTTCTACTCAAATTTTCTGGTGCTAAACCTTTATCTTTAAATGCCTTTTGATACATTTTTCCTGGCACTACTATCGCCAAATATTGATCGGATGCTGTTCCATTAAAGAATATACAAGTTGCTGTTGTACTTGCAAATAATCCAAATGTTGATTTTGCATAAGTCAATAATGTATTGCTTATTTTTTGAAGTGCTCCTATTTCTTGCATAATCCCTCCAAAAAACATGGCGCATAATATTAACCATATTGTAGATAACATACCGCTCATTCCTCCTGCAGAGAACAATTCGTTTTTATCTAACAATTCGTTTCCTGAAGGTATAAAAACACTATTTGTCATTGAGTTCATTACGCCTCTGTATGCGGTATTAAAATTAAAAGTATCGCTTCCTGCGATTTTCATGATGACTTCTGGCTGAAATATTACAGCAAAAATTCCTGCTAAAATTGTTCCTACAAACAATGCTGTTAATGGTTTTGCCTTTTTTATAATCAATGCAATTACTACTATTGGCACAATAAATAACAATGGCGTTACGTAAAATGTATTCTGAATACTATCTACCAAAGATGTTGTGTCTTGCATTACATTACCGTTAAATCGAAATCCCAAAACAATAAATATTATTAACGTTATTAAAATTGTTGGTATCGTGGTATAACCCATGTATTTTACATGTGTAAAAACATCTGTTCCTGCCATTGCTGGTGCAAGATTTGTTGTATCGCTTAATGGAGACATTTTATCTCCAAAATACGCTCCTGACAATACTGCTCCTGCAATCATTCCTGCTGGTAATCCGAGGGCTTTACCAATTCCCATCAATGCGATTCCTATTGTTGCTGTTGTTGTCCACGAACTTCCTGTTGCTAAAGAAATGATACAAGTAATAACCAATGCCGCAGCTAAAAAAAAGGTCGGATTCAATATTTTTAATCCATAAAAAATCATGGTTGGTATGATACCACTTACTAACCATGTTCCTGCTAATGCTCCTACCATTAATAATATAAAAATTGCCGATCCTGTAGATTTTACATTATCAACTACTGCTTCTAACATATCATCGTATTTTATGTTTTTTGAAAAACCGATAACTGCTGCAACCACTCCTGCAAAAATTAATGCAAACTGATTTGCTCCTCCTGTTGCATCATCGCCGTAAATAAAAACATTATATCCCAATAATATTACTAATATTAAAATTGGAAATAATGCTTGAAAAAAGGTAATTTTTAGATGATTGTCTTGTTCTGTCATAAAATATATTTTAATGTGTAATGTTAATCATTTTAAACGGATTTTTAAAATTTTTATTAAAATCTATTCGGTTTGTACTATTTTTGTATCTTTAAATGTGAGATGTACCAAAATTTACCAAAATTAGAAGCCGAAGATTTTTACTATAACGAACAAGGTTATCGTGTTTTTACAATAAAATACCATTTAAAACGTGGTTATTGTTGTAAAAGCGGTTGCAAACATTGTCCGTATGGCTATGATAAAAAAACAGATTCGTTTAAAAAAGGAAAATAAATACCAAATTATTTATTATACAAAATTTATGCGTTGCACATTTATAAAAAACTTGTATATTTAACGAATGAAAAAAATAGTAGTCATATTATTAATTATAGTAGTGGCTATAAATGCTAGTTCGTGTAATAGAAAAACAAATGTAAAGACAGTAATGAATATACCAAAAAATGATAAAAAATATGATTTTACAGTAGCTGCTTGCGCTCCTAATCTTTATCCTGCCGAAATAATTGACGGCGCATTCTCTTTAGTTGATGGCACATCGCAATATATTCCATCTGGCGCTGTCTTAAAAACAGGTTGGGGAGGACTTACTCCTACACACATTAGCGGACCAGATTTAAAAGCATTACCTGTACGTTTTAATCTTACATGGGTTTCTTATGTTGAAAAAAAATTTTATAGAGGCTCTTTTAATTTGGATAAAGAACGTATTGCCTCTCTTTTTGAACAAGGTTATGAGGATGAACGTAAAAATCATCAAACCTTTGACGAAATAAAAGTAGGTCTTGCGCCTGGAGGTGTTGTTGTTGTATGGGTTAATGGTGGTGGAACTCAAATAGAAATCGGTAGGTTTATTGCAAAATCAATCGAAGTTACGAAAGACTATTTTATTCCAGACGCAACAATATCTATAAATCAATATCTAGAAGAAAACCTAAAAGAAGATTTACCTGAACAATATCAAAATAGTGAATTCTTAGATAATATTCCTTTAGGATTATGGGATACGTACAGAAAAAAATATACTTGGAAACCGCAAGTGAAATTTGCAAACGATAAAAGTACTGTTATCTCTATGGTAATTTACTATTACAACGGTGAAAAAATATTTACACATGCTGAAAGCAAAGAATTAGTAGCATTTCAAAAAAGAGCTATCCCTAAATACATAAGTATTATTTGGAAAGATAAAAATGATAATTTCTTTGGATCTCGTATTAAATTTGGTCGTATTTATGAAGATGATGATGATTTAAAAGAAGTTCAAAACGAAATTTTTAATGCCTTCAAAACCATTTACAATAAAGAAGAACAAGCAGAATTACAAATAAAAATTGATAAATATAACAGTCATATTAAATTGTATCTTACTAGTGAAAAGGATACTGTAGCTCTTCAAAAAGCTAAAATCAAAACATTCCAAAAAACCAAACGATAATGAGTATAAATTTAACAGCAACAGAAACAGGTGCAGAAAACACTAGAAATGTATTTAGCGGAACAAATATAAACACATCTAAAGTTTATACTGGAAAATCTAATTTCGAAGATTTCACACCAGACGATTCTGTAAACGTATATGTTGGTGTCTTTTTTGATGGTACTGCTAATAATAGAGACAATACAAATTCGCGATTGGCTTATGAAAGTATTGAAGCTCGTAAAAAGCAATCGAAAGGAGAAACATTAACCGCCAAGGAAATTAAAGCTGCAAATTCATATAAAGGTACCAAACAAGAAAAAGATGCTGCCAAAGCCTATGAAGGTTGGCTTTGGGGAACAAAAAGTGGTAGTTATGATAATGATAAATCCAATATTGCTAGAATGGAAACTTTCTATAACGACAAAACAACAGACAAAGTTATACAAACACATGTTTATATTGAAGGTGCTGGTACCAAAAGTGGTTCTAAAGATTCTGTTTTTGGTTTAGGTTTAGGTACTGGTTCTACAGGAGTTAGAGCAAAAGTAAAAAAAGCATGTAAAGAAATAGCATCTGCCGTAAAAAAAGCTGCTGGTGATATTGATGTTAATAAACTTATTATTGATGTTTATGGTTTTAGTAGAGGTGCTGCACAAGCAAGAAATTTCGTCTTTGAAATATCTCAGAAAGAAGGAGATATTGAAGATGTAATTAGTTATGGCGAAGGCGAAACTATCATTATAAAATTTAAACAAGACTACGGTCTTTTAGGAAAACATCTTGCACAGAAAGGTATCGAAATGAAAAGTAAATTAGATATTCGTTTTGCTGGCTTGTACGATACTGTACTCGCATTAGGTCTAGGTTTTGAACACGAAAATAATGTAAAGCGATTAAAAATGGTTGCCGTAAACAAAGCTCGATTTGTGTTTCATTTAGCTGCGGCCAACGAACATAGAAAAAACTTTAAACTTACAAACATTAAATCTTCTAGAGGTTTAGAAAAAACAATTCCTGGAGTACATTCTGATGTTGGTGGTGGTTATGTGGATAAAGCTAAGGACAATGTTATTTTAAAACGTGGCTACGATCACAAAGCAATGGAAAAGGAACAGGCTAATTTAATTAAAGAGGGTTGGTACAAAAAAAGTCAAATTCCTATTAAAACTTTTTATGGAAATCATATGGTAAGTTATGAGCTTGAAGGAAACAAGGAGAAAGTAAGTAATAAGTACAGTTTTATTCCATTGCAAATAATGGCGAAGTTTTCTGTTGATAAAAAAGTAGATATTTTAGAAAGTAAAGTCGTTCGAAAATTTTCTATAAATGGTATTCAAACATTAATGGATGCAAAAACGCAAATAGATAATTATGTGAATGGTTCTAGAGGTCGTTTTGAATTTGATAATGATAAAGATAGAGAATTGATTAAAACTTTGCGTAATGAATATTTTCATTGGTCTGCAAACTTAGGCAGTATTGGAATGGGACCTAATATAGAAAATGGAAAAAGAGTTCGTAAAATATTTCCTGGTTAATCTATAAGTCTCAGTTCGGTAAAAATTTGTTTGCCATTTGGATGTGTTTTTATTCCATTTATAGACACGTTTCAGAAGGACAACTGTATAGCAATCAAGATTACCTTTTTAAAAATCCAATGAGTAAATTAGTTGGTTTGAAGAGAATTGGAAAAAAGGCATCAAATCTGAAGGAAGTCCAACTAAAGATTTGAATTCTGTAAAATAAATTTTATCGAATGGAGGTTCTAATACCAATATCTCTCCCTTAATAAATCAATATCTTTTCGGCATGGTATTTGTGACTTTATTTAAAAATAATGATACAATGAAAACATTAAAATTACTTTTAACCGCTTTATTAATTTTATTTATTTTTACATCTTGCGCAACCGTAAATGTAAAAACAGACTACGATTCTTCTACCGATTTTAGCCAATTTAAAACTTTTGCTTTTTATAAAAAAGGAATCGACAAAGCTAAAATATCCGATTTAGACAAGCGTAGAATTTTACATGCTGTAGAATCTGAACTAAAAGCTAAAGGAATGACTGTTTCTAATAATCCTGACATCTTAGTTAGCATTTTTGCTAAATCAAAAAAACAAGTAAATGTATATAATAACAATCGCTATTGGTATCCTGCATATTACGGTTCGTATTGGGGAAGTCACGTATCTAGATATACCGAGGGTACTTTATTAATTGACTTGATTGACGCAAAAGGTAAAAAATTACTTTGGCAAGGTGTTGGTAAAGGCGCTTTAAGTACTTCTAATAATGTTACAAAAAAAGAGGCTCGTATTAATGAGTTTGTTTCTAAAATAATGGTTAAATACCCTCCTGTTAAAAAATAGAAAAAATAATTGCATACTAAAATTCTTTAAAGTCAACTAAATATTAGTTGACTTTATTTTTCTTAGTACCTCTATACATCTCATATTTTACAAATCGACATTCTAAACTTCCATTATACAATTGTATTTTTTTAGAGGTTCGTAATCCTACTTTTTTGAGTCCGTGCTGAAAATCGGAAGTGATTAACCAAGCATCTACTCCTTCATATCCTTGTTTTAAGGTATCTCCTATTTTTCCATAAAAAACAGGTATATCTACTTGTAAACGTTCTCCATAAGGTGGATTAAATAATACAATGGTTTTTCCCTCCAAGGGATTTGTACTCTTAAAAAAATCTTGATTCTCTATCTCTATAAATTCCGATAAATCGGCATTTTCTATATTTTCTTCTGCTTTTCTTATGGCGCTTGGTGCTTTATCAAAGCCTCTAATTTTTTTATCTGTTTCTCTAATTTTACTAATTAACGAATCTTGAATTTTTTCGAATAAATCTACATCAAAATCATTCCATTTTTCAAATGCAAATTCACTTCTATTCAAATTTGGTGGTACATTAACTGCAATCATTGCTGCTTCTATTAGTATGGTTCCACTTCCACACATTGGATCTATTATGTTTTGTGTACCGTCATAACCCGAAAGCAATAGCATTCCTGCTGCCAATGCTTCATTAATTGGAGCTATATTGGTTGATGCTCTATACCCTCTTTTATGTAATGAATCTCCAGAACTGTCAAAAGAAATTGTACAAGTTTCATTTTGTATGTGTATGTTTATTGCCAAATCTGGATGCTTTAAATCGATACTTGGTCGTGCATCGTATCGATCTCTAAAATAATCTACTATGGCGTCTTTTGTTTTAAGCGATACATAATGTGAATGCGTAAAATTTGGTGAACTTACTGTCGAGTTTACTGCAAATGTCTTATCTGTAAATAAAAATTCTTCCCAATGTATACGTTGGATTTTCTTGTATAAATCATGTTCGTCTCTCACTTTAAAACTTTTGTATGGTTTTAAAATTCGTATGGCTGTTCGCAATGCCATATTTGCCTTATACATAAATCCTGTATCGCCTTCAAAAGTTACATTTCGTATTCCTTCTTTTACATGCATTGCTCCTAAATTTCGCAATTCTTTAGCTAAGATAGATTCTAAACCATGCATGGTTTTTGCAAGCATTTTAAAATTTTCATTCATTTTACAAAGCTAATTAATTAATCTATAAAATGACATCATGTCTTGATACATTTTTTTTCGTTGCTCTTCAAAAAATCACTCGACATAACGAAATACATTAATTCTTGTTTTATTTATTTTTGAAAAACACATCTACCTCTTTTTAAACAATAAAATTTTGTACTTTTGTATCCAATTTTCAAAAATGACAAAACAAAAAGAATGGTTTGCCGAATGGTTTGATACTAGCTATTATCATATTTTATATAAAGATAGAAATGATATTGAGGCACAATTATTCATGCAGAATTTAATTACTTTTTTAGATTTAAAACCAAAAAGTAGTATTTTAGATTTAGCATGTGGCAGAGGGAGGCATTCTATTTATCTTCATACATTAGGTTACAAAGTTAATGGTGTCGATTTATCAAAAAATAGCATTCATTATGCCAAACAATTTGAAAAAGAAAATTTAACTTTTGCCGTTCATGATATGCGTGAATCTTTTGATCATAAGTTTGATGCTATTTTTAATCTGTTTACTAGTTTTGGCTATTTTGACGATGATGCTACAAATATTAATGTTCTTAAAAATATTAAAAATGGTCTAAAAAAAGATGGTGTTGCTGTTATTGATTTTATGAATATTGAAACTATTGCCAAAGATTTAATCGCTAAAGAAATGGTTATTAAAAATAATATTTCATTTCATATTACTCGAAAAATAGCAAACGAAAAAATTATTAAAGACATTCATTTCTCAGCAGACGATAGCGATTTTCATTTTACCGAAAAAGTACAATGTTTAACTCTTGAAAAAATTAAAAATTATATTTTAAAGGCTGGTTTGAAATTAAATCACACTTTTGGCGACTATTCTTTAGGCGAGTTTGATGTAACTAACTCGAAACGTTTAATTTTAGTACTTTCTAAATAAATGATTTACTTTGTTTTAATTTTATCTGTAATTATTGGTGCTGTAATTGTTTTATTTACAAAACCAACCAAATCTTTTACTCAAATATTGCTTACTTTTAGTGGTGCATATCTATTAAGTGTTACTATTTTACATTTATTACCTGAAGTTTTTGAAACTCATAATGCAAGTATTGGTTTATTTATTCTTTTTGGTATTTTAATTCAATCTATTTTAGAAAATTTTTCCAAAGGTGTTGAGCATGGGCATATTCATGCGCATAAACATTTAAAAACAGTACCTTGGTTATTAATTATAAGTTTGAGTTTACATGCTTTTTTTGAAGGCATTCCTCTTGGTAATGAAAATGATAGAAATACACTACTTTGGGCTATTGTAATTCATAAAATTCCTATCGCCATTGTTTTAACAACTTTTTTAATACAATCTAAACTGAATAAAGGGATTATTTTTGGAATTATTAGCTTTTTTGCTTTAATGAGTCCTCTTGGTTGTATTGTATGTGAATACATTCCTTTTTTCAATATCTATCTTACTGAAATTACCGCTATTATTATTGGTGTTTTTCTTCATATCTCGACAATTATACTTTTTGAATCTTCGGAAAATCACTCGTACAACTTTAAAAAATTGATTGCCATTTTAGTTGGCTTTGGTGTTGCTTGGTTGAGTTTGTAGTTGTTTTTCTTTTTTAATTTCCTACTTCACTAATAAATCTAATTCGCATTAGACGTAGTTCTTCAATATCGTAATCGCCATCAAACTCTTCTAATGCTAAGTCTATTTTATCGGACTCTGCATCCATAAAGTATTCAAAAATATATTCTTGATCTTCTTCATCTATCATTTCATTAATACAATAAGTTATATCTAATTTTGTTCCTGAATACACGATGCTTTCCATTTCATCGATAAGTTCTTCCATAGACAAACCTTTCGATTTTGCCATATCTATTAATGGAATTTTTTTATCGGTATTCATTATTATGGATAGTTTTAACCCTGAATTTGTTCCTACACTTTTTACTACGATATCGTCTGGTCTAAATATTTCATTTTCCTCTACATATTCTGCTATTAAAGTTACGAAATCTTGTCCATATTTTTTCGCTTTCCCTTCTCCAACACCATGAACATTTGCCAGTTCTTTTAAGGTTATTGGATATTTTAAAGTCATATCTTCTAATGATGGATCTTGAAAAATAACAAATGGCGGTACTCCTTTTTCTTTTCCTACTCTTTTTCTTAAATCTTTAAGTAGTTTCATTAACGCTTCATCTGTAGAAGCTCCTGTCCCTTTTGTATTTATTATGATATTATCATCTCCATCCATATCATAAATATGATCTTCCGTCATTAAAAATGATACTGGATTTTTAACAAATTTTAATCCTTCTTTTGTCGTCTTTAAAACTCCATATTGCTCTATTTCTTTGGATAATTTATGGTCTACTAGTACTTGCCTAATTAATGCCATCCAATATGATTCTGACTTTTCTTTACCAGTTCCAAAGAAAGGCTGTTGGTCTGTTTTTCTTGATTTTAATAATGCATTCGATTTTCCTACCAATACATTAATAATTTCTTTGGATTTATATTCTTGATTGGTATCTCTTACTACTTCTATTAATTTTTTAACATTTTCTTTTGCTTCTACTCTTGTTTTAGGATTTCTTGTATTATCATCCATATCTGCTCCATCTCCATTTACTTCATCGAATTCTTCTCCGAAATAGTGCAATAAAAATTTCCGTCTACTCATCGATGTCTCTGCGTATGCGACAACTTCTTGCAATAAAGCCATTCCTATTTCTTGTTCTGCAACTGGTTTTCCTGCCAAAAATTTTTCTAATTTTTCTATATCTTTATATGCATAGTATGCCAAACAGTACCCTTCTCCTCCATCTCGTCCTCCTCGTCCTGTTTCTTGGTAATAACTTTCTAAACTTTTTGGAATATCATGATGAATTACAAATCGCACATCTGGTTTATCTATTCCCATTCCAAATGCTATTGTTGCAACTACGACATCGGTATCTTCCATCAAAAACATATCTTGATGCTTTACTCTTGTTTTTGCATCTAATCCTGCGTGATATGGTACTGCTTTTACTCCATTTACCTGTAAAACTTGTGCTATCTCTTCTACTTTTTTTCTACTTAGACAGTATATAATTCCTGATTTTCCTTCGTACTGTCTCACAAAGCGAATTATATCTTTATTTACTTCTTTTGTTTTGGGACGTACATCGTAAAATAAATTTGGTCTATTAAATGATGCTTTGAAGCGATTTGCATCTGGCATTTTAAGATTCTTTAAAATATCTTCTTCTACCTTTACTGTTGCTGTTGCTGTTAATCCTATAATTGGGACTTCTGCAATTTGTGTTATGATACTTCGTAAATTTCTGTATTCTGGTCTAAAATCGTGTCCCCATTCGGAAATACAATGTGCTTCATCTATTGCTAAAAAAGAAATTTTCTGCTCTTTTAAAAAATTGACATATTCTTCTTTTATTAGCGATTCTGGCGCCACATACAATAATTTTGTTATGCCATTTTCAATATCTTCTTTAACTTGTGCTACTTCGCCTTTATTTAAAGAGGAATTTAATACATGGGCAATTCCTCTTTCGGTAGAAATCCCTCGAATTGCGTCTACCTGATTTTTCATTAAGGCGATTAATGGAGAAACTACAATAGCTGTTCCTTCAGACATTAATGCTGGTAATTGGTAACAAAGTGATTTCCCTCCACCAGTTGGCATAATCACAAACGTATTTTGACCTTTTAATAGACTTTCTATAACTGGTTTTTGTAAGCCTTTAAACTGATTAAAGCCAAAATATTTTTTTAAAGCTTTATTTAGATCAATTTTTACTGTATTCATTTTATTAATTATCTATTTTTAATACATTTGCAACACTCGTATACTAAACTCAACTATTTTCTGTGGTTTAAATATACAACTTTATTTCACTTTGAAAAAATATATATTGAAAACACAAAAGAACATTTTAAGAATTGCCAAACAAACTATTTTAGAAGAAAGTAAAGCGATAGCGAATTTAATACATTTTTTGGATTCTGATTTTGAAAATGCTGTAAATTTTATTTTCAAATCAAAAGGTCGTGTTATTGTTACTGGAATTGGCAAAAGTGCGAACATTGCAACGAAAATTGTTGCGACATTTAATTCTACTGGTACACCTTCTATATTCATGCATGCCGCAGATGCTATACATGGCGATCTTGGTAATATTCAAAAAGACGATACTGTTATTTGTATTTCTAAAAGCGGAAATACTCCTGAAATAAAAGTTTTAATTCCGTTAATAAAAAATAATAACAATAAAATTATTGCTATTACAGGAAATAAATCTTCTTTTCTTGGCAAAAATGCCGATTGTGTTTTAAATACTTTTGTCGAAAAAGAAGCTTGTCCAAACAATTTAGCTCCTACTTCTAGCACAACTGCACAATTAGTTATGGGCGATGCATTGGCTGTTGCGTTACTGGAAATAAAAGATTTTACCAGTACCGATTTTGCAAAATACCATCCTGGCGGTGCTCTTGGAAAAAAATTATATCTTAGAGTTCGTGATTTGGTAGAAAATAATGTCGTTCCAAAAGTAGACATTCATACTTCTATTATTGATACTATTATTGAAATTTCTGCGAAACGTTTTGGCGCTACTGTAGTTTTGGATGAGGATAAAATTGTTGGTATGATTACCGATGGTGATATTAGAAGAATGCTAACAGATCATCCTAATTTAGACCATTTACAAGCAACCGATATTATGAATACCAATCCGAAATCCATACAAATAGATGATATGGCTATTAATGCTTTAGAAAAAATGGAAATCAATAATATCTCTCAATTACTTGTTCTAGATAAAGATAACTATGTTGGTATGATTCACATTCATGAACTTTTAAAAGAAGGCATCTTATAACTTCATTTCGATATTCCTTCTCAATTTAAACTTCAAATCTTACATTTTGTTTAAATTCTGTAAAATAAATTTTATATCGAACTGAGGTTTATAAATAAGCACGTTACAATTACGGAGCATATAAACTTGTATTCATCTAGGAAAAAATAATCGAAACGGTAAACGAATTATTAATCAAACTCAGATTATTAAAGGTAATTTTTTAAAAAATAAATTTGGCAATCTTAAAACTAATTGTATATTTGCCGACCAATAAAAACGAGTAAATTTTAAAGTATTTAAATTATGCCAAAAAGAACATACCAACCGTCAAAAAGAAAAAGAAGAAATAAACACGGTTTTAGAGAGAGAATGGCTAGCGCAAACGGTAGAAAAGTTTTAGCTAGAAGAAGAGCTAAGGGTAGAAAAAAAGTTAGTGTTTCTTCTGAACCACGCCATAAAAAATAATAATTTTATTATATAATTATATCGTAGAAGAGCGCTCTTAGCGCTCTTTTATTGTTTTTAATACTTGCTTTTAGTCTGTTGAACAACAATAATACCAACTCAACATCAAAATACGCTATAAATTATTTATCTTTTCACGTTTTACTGCACTTTAAATTTAAACCATAGCTATGCTATGCTTGAAATTTCAAGATTGTAAAACATAAAAATAGTTCAAATCTATTTAGCACATTTTGAAAGTGAATTGGTATAAATTTATTTTTGTATATTTGCTTCATCTTAAAAATGTATTATATGCAAGAAGAAAATGTAAAAATTAAGGGTAATATTACCAAAGAAGTAATTGACACGCTTATTGGGTTAATGAAAGATGTTATTGGTGAAAAAGCCGTTAATATTGTTTTAAAAAATATAGATGTTAGTGAAGGCGCTAAAGGTAGAGATATTGTTTATGCTTTTGCAGAATCAACAACTAATATTTTAAGCAAAAAAGCTTCTTTCGCTATTCTAAGGCAAGTTGGTAGAGAACTTGCTGCTGTAATTATGTCTAAACATCCTAAAGACACTTGGGATTTTGTTTTAGAAACCACACTTAACGATTTAGGTTTTGCACAAAAAATTCTTAAATCTGAAGGCAAATCTTTTATTTGTAACTGTGTTTTTTACAGCGTACTACAACGTAACAATTTGAATCCTATTGAGCATTCTGTTTGTTGGACTGGATGGGGTTTTATCGAAGGTTTTATGCGTAAAATTGAAGATATTAAAGGCATTCAATGGGTTGGTCGTGATAACGAAAATAACCGATGTCAATTTGATTATATTAAAAACTTTTAACATCGTATTCTATATATTAAAAAACTCCAAATTATTTTTGATTTGGAGTTTTTCTTTTCGCTCTATATTTGTATTAACTTTTCAACATATTTTCTAAAAAATAAGCACAAAAATCTCGCATTGTTTCCGTCATTTTATCATCTCCTGTTGCTGTTTCGTACGTATCTGCCATAGAGACTAAAGTTTGATGAAAAAATTGTTTCATTTCATTTACTGGCATATCTTTTGTCCATAAATTTACTCTAAAAGTTTCTTTTTCTGCACTATCCCAAACGGATAATAAGGCTGCTTTTGCTTCCATATTTTCTATTTTCCCATCATCTGCGCTCCAATAAAGTTCTTCTGGAACTCTATTTTCATCTAATCCTACATTTATTACTATTTTTGATTTATGTTCTATTGCCATTATTTTTGTTTTGTTTTATTTGCTTATTTATTATTTATCTGTCTTTCTAATTGATTTACATAACAATCTGCGAAGATAATTTTAAATCTACTTTCTCGGTTTGTATTTTGATTTTTTAAATATTTCTTCATTTTCAGTTTGCATCAATTCCTTTAATTTCGATTTGCTATGCTTCATGTATGATTTTACTATTTGCCATCCTATCCATGTTCCTACTCTTCCTGGCGATTCGGAATCAATATCTAAATAAAATTTCGTAAATGGTGCTCTATCGATAAAACGTTTATTCAATTTTAAATCGGTATTGTATAACAGTTTTTTTTCTACAAAGTAGTTCCAAATCATTCTTTCATTTGCTTCTACCCATTTTAATTGCTCTTTTGTATATCCTATCTTATTTGCTTCGGATTCTTTTGGTAAAAAAGCATCCAACGCATACAATAATTTTCCTTGCTGAATTATTCTTGCTATAAAAGTTCTATCTTTAGATCGAAACACAACTGATCTTGCCAATTCTTCGGCTACCGATACTATTAAATGCTCCTTGGTAAAATTTTGCTTTAAATAATCTGGATAATCTTCATAAATTTTACTGTCTGTTCCTAAAAAAACATCTAACGAAATAAACAATAAACTGTCTGTATAAACTACTTGTTGTTCAAAACTCACATTAGAATTTACTGTAACTATTTTTGGCTCTTTAAATTTTGGATAATAATATTTTATATGTTGGAATAAGTCTTTTAATTTTTCTTTTTCCTTTTTTAAGTTCGGAAATACCTTTTGTGTTTCTACAAATAGCTCTTGTTCATCTTTATCTTGCATTTTTTTTACCCAAATACTGTCTATATTGTGTGGAAATAAATACCGATATTCTTTTTTTATTTTCGATAAATCGGAAGGCAACGCTTTATAAAAATCTTGTTCAAATCGTTTTATTTTAACATTTGCTTTTATTTTTGAAACGTCAATAATTAAATTCTTTTCTTTAGAACAACTAAAAAAAGTTATTAAAACCAATATATATATAATTCTTATTCTCATTAAATAGTATTTACAAGCGTACAAAACGATTTTTTCTTACTTTTGTTGCAAATCTAAAAATTTGTTTTAACATGAACGTAGAAAAAGTTACAAATCATATTGTTAATTGGTTAAAAAATTATGCTAACAAGGCAAAAGTTAGTGGTTTTGTTATCGGAATTTCTGGCGGAATTGATTCTGCTGTTACTTCTACCTTGTGTGCTTTAACTGGTTTGGAGGTTTTATGTTTAGAAATGCCGATACATCAAGGAAAAAATCAAGTTAGTAGAGCGCAAGAGCATATTGCTCAATTAAAAAATCGGTTTCCTAAGGTTTCTAATCTTGAAATTGATTTAACCGATACTTTTGAAACTTTTAAACTGGCCATTCCAAAAGTAATTTCTTCAGATAAGGTCGATTTATCTCTTGCAAATACTCGTGCTAGATTACGCATGACTACCTTATACTATTTTGCTGGTCTAAACGGTTTATTGGTTGCTGGTACTGGCAACAAGGTCGAAGATTTTGGTGTTGGTTTTTTTACCAAATATGGTGATGGTGGTGTGGATTTAAGTCCTATTGCGGACTTATTAAAATCGCAAGTTTACCAAATTGCGACACATTTAGATGTTCCTATTTCCATACAAAAGGCACAACCTACTGATGGTTTGTTTGGAGATACTAGAACCGATGAAGACCAAATTGGTGCTAGTTATGACGAACTAGAATGGGCAATGCTAATGAAGGACAATGGTAAAAATATTTCTGATTTTTCTGGTAGAGAATTGGTTGTTTTTAAAATTTATACGAGTCGACATAATGCGAATAAACACAAAATGGTTCCTATTCCTGTTTGTGAAATTCCTGAA
>JALSLK010000035.1 GCA_026988355.1 Flavobacteriaceae bacterium | reverse complement strand
ATATTTATAAAAACCTCTGGTTGATGAAATGTTGTTCTTACTACGCCTGGCTTTACTGTATAATTTAATTTTACTGGTATTTCTACAGAACCTCTATCCGAAAATATTCGTACTTTGTCTCCTGCTGCAATATTCTTTTTTCCTGCATCTAACGGATTTATTTCCAAATAATCGTTTGGTGATAAGGTTTGGTTATCCGTTCTACGTGTCATGGTTCCCGAATTGTAATGCTCCAACTGTCGTGCTGTCGTTAATATAAATGGGAATTTTTCTCTATGTTCTACCAATTCTGGACTTTCTTCAAAATCAAAATTGTGAAATTTCCCTTTCCCTCTTTTAAATGCTCCTTTTCTATGTAGCATTTTTGTGTCCGTTCCATCTTCTAATACTGGCCATTGCAATCCGTTTTCGCCTAATCCTTCCCATGTTACTCCTTTCATAAACGGAATTACATTTGCTATTTCTTCTAATATTTTACTTGCTATGTATTTTCGTCCTGTTGGTTGTTCGTAACCCATTTTGTACATCATATCTATAATAATCTGTCCATCTGGTTTTGAATTTCCTATTGGTTCTACAACTTTATTTACACGCTGTACTCTTCGTTCTCCATTGGTAAATGTTCCATTTTTTTCAAAATAAGATGATGCTGGTAATACCACATCTGCCATTTCTGCTGTTGCACTCATAAATAATTCTTGTACCACTAATAAATCTAATTTCTCGAATGCTTTTCGGATGTGATTGGAGTTTGGATCGGTCATTAAGGTATCTTCTCCTACAATCCATAGTGCTTTAAAATTTCCTTCCATCGTTGCATTTATCATTTCTGGAATTTTTAAGCCTTCTTTTAATGGCATTTTCACACCATATTTTTTCGTGTAATATGCTTGTACTTCTGTATCATTTACATCCATATATCCTGCTCCTTGATGTGGTTGCACTCCCATATCTGCTGCTCCTTGTACGTTATTTTGTCCTCGTAATGGGTTTAGTCCTACGCCTTTTCTTCCTATATTACCTGTCATCATTGCTAAATTGGATAATAACATTACAGTTTTACTTCCTTGATAATGCTCTGTTACTCCTAATCCGTGAAATTCCATCGCATTTTTTGCTTTTGCATAAGCTATTGCTGCTTTTTTTACTATTTTTTTAGATACACTTGTCAATTCTTCTAATGCATCCATATCCAAATCTATTACATGCGTTCTAAACGCATTGTACTCTTCTGTATTTTGGTCTATAAATTCTTGATTTACTAAATTTTCTTTGATGATATAATGCGATATCATATTTAGAATTGCCACATTTGTTCCTGGTCGCAATTGCAAATGGTAGGTTGCTAGTTTTGCTAATTTTGTTTTTACTGGATCTACTACAATACTAGTAACTCCTTGCATAAACAATTGTTTTATTTTTGCTCCTGTTACTGGATGTGCTTCGGTTGGGTTTGCTCCAAATAAAAAGATGGCATCTGTTTGGTCTAAATCGTTTATGGAATTGGTTGCTGCTCCTGTTCCAAATGCTTGTTGCATTCCAAATGCTGTTGGCGCATGACACACTCTTGCACAACCATCTATATTATTGGTATTTATTGCTGTTCTAATAAATTTTTGCATCAAATAATTCTCTTCATTTGTTGCTCTACTCGATGATATTCCTCCAATACTATCTGCGCCAAATTCTTGTTTGATATTTGTTAATTTTTCTGCTATATAATTGTATGCTTCCTCCCAAGTTACTTCTTCAAATTTTCCATTCTTTTTAATTAATGGTTCTCTTAATCGGTCGGCATGATTATAAAATTGAAATGCAAATCTTCCTTTTAAACAGGTATGTCCTGAATTTACTTCTGCTGTTTCTGGTGCTTGAATTCCTTTTATTTCGCCATTTATTTTGGATATTTCTAATTGACATCCAACACCACAATAAGTACATGTTGTTCTAACTACTTCTTCTGCTATTAAAGTTTTTGTTTCAAATTTATCGGTTAATGCTTCGGTTGGACAAGTTTGTACACATGCGCCACAAGACACACATGCGGATAAGTTAAATGTAGTATCAAATCCTTTGATGATATTGGTTGCAAATCCTCTTCCTGACATACCTAATATCATTTCGCCTTGAATTTCTTCACATGCTCGCACACATCGGTAACAATTAATACATTGCGATAAATCGGATTTTATATATGGATGTTCGGTATCTTTTTCTAAATAGTTATGTGTTTTTCCTTTTGGATAACGTATATCTGGAATTCCTATTTGTGCAATAGTTTTTTGAAATGGTGTTGCTAGTTTCCCTGCTTCTGGAAATACTTTGTCTGATGGATAATCGGTTAAAACTAATTCTACTATATTTTTACGCAGTCTTTTTATTTTTTTGGTTTGTGGATAAACATACAGTCCTTCTGCTATTGGTGTATGGCAGGATGCCATAGTTCTAGTAACTCCATCTTTTTCTCTTGCTACTTCTACAGAACAAACTCTACACGAACCAAAATTTTCCAATCGATTGTCTTGACACATGGTTGGTATTTCTTCTGTTTCTATACGTCTTACAAATTCTAGGATGGTTTCTCCTTTTATTATTTGATAGACTTGGTTGTTTATGTATGCTTTCATTTATTTGTTTTTAACCGCAAAGGCACTTCGTTTAACACAAGGCTCGCAAAGTTTAAATTATAAGTTATGAGAAATACGCTTCCAACTCCTCCGAAAAATATTGCATTGCATTTTTTATTGGTAATGGCACTCCTCCTCCTAATGCGCACAACGATCCTATTTCTAAAGTTTCTAACAAATCGTTAAAGAGCGTTCTATCTATTTTATAATCGGAATTTCCTGCTTTTTCTACCATTTCATATCCTCTAAACGATCCTATTCGACATGGATAACATTTTCCGCAACTTTCGTCTGCTGTAAATTTTAGTAAATGTTCTATATAGCTTAACATTGGAAATTCTTCTGGTATGGATACGAAACTCGCATGTCCTAATAGAAATCCGTTTTCATTTAATGACTCAAAATCTAAGGTTAAATCTTTTAATTTATGTATTGGTACTATTCCGCCTAATGGTCCTCCTATTTGTACTGCTTTTACTTTGGTCTTAAATCCTTTTCCATATTTTTCTACTACTTCTGTTAATGGTGTTCCCATTTCTATTTCATACATTCCTGGTTGTTGAAAGAAACTATCTAAGGACACTAATTTTGTTCCTGTTGATTGTTTTGTTCCTAATGCGGCATACGCTTCGCCTGTATTTTTTAGTATCCAATGTAAATTGGCAAATGTTTCTACGTTGCTCAATACTGTTGGTTTTCCGTATAGTCCGTATTGTGCTGGATATGGTGGTCGTACTCGTACTTCTGGTCGCATTCCTTCTATGGAACTCAATAATGCTGTTTCTTCGCCACAGACGTAAGAGCCTTGTCCTCGTATTATTTTAAATCGGAAATTTGGTGCTAATTTTTTTGTTTTTATTTCTTCTATGGCTTCGGTTACTTTTTTTATGGAATCTGGATATTCTCCTCGTATGTACAATACTGCTGTATCTGCTCCAACTGTTAATCCAGAAATATACATTCCAAATAATACTTTGTGTGTTTGTTGTTCTAGCAAATACATGTCCGAGAATGCTCCTGGATCGCCTTCGTCTGCATTACAAACGATGTATTTTTGTAGTTTTCCTCGAGTTTCATCGAGAGGTTCTTTTATTACGGCATCTAATTTAAACCAAAATGGGAATCCTGCGCCTCCTCTTCCTCTTAAATTTGAAGTTTTTATTTCTTGTATTACTTTCTGGTTTTTATCTAAAAACTCTTCGGATAGTGCATAAAATTCTTTTAAGTTCTCTATTTTACTTGTAAGAATTGGAGTTGTATTACTGGCAACTCTGTAGGTATTAAAACACGTTTCTTCTGCCTTATTGGATACTATACTTTTTAATTCCGCTTCTGTTTTTACAGAATAGGTTTTGTTTTTGTACATTAATGCGGAATTGGTATGGCAATGTCCTACACATGCTGCATGACCTATTTCTTCTTCTGTAAAATGTTTTGCTACTATATTTTTTAAGTTCTCTTGTGTTTTTGCTGTCATACATGCTGTTCCGTTACAGACATGTATTTTTTTTGTTCGATTTTCTTCTCTTGTAAAATCATAAAAAGATGCTGTTCCAAACACTACAGAATCGTCTATATAAAATTCTGTTGCTATCTTTTTAAAGGATTCGACAGAATCGTTATTTATTGCCTTTTTTGAAATTTCTTCAAACAAATTAGTATCTAACTCTTTCCTTGCAGATAAGTTTCTAATATTTTTATTTGCCATCTATTTTTGTAATAATTGTTACAAATATAAATAATCTTCTTTTGCTTATTGGATTCTTTTCGGTTATTTTCTTTATTTTTTTTAAAAAAAATAGATGTTTTTAAAATAATTTAATAGATTTGTCGCATATTATGATATTTAAAACTAAAAATACAATGTACTCTAAGATGTGTAAACCTATTTACATTAAGGATACTGTTGTATAAAAATTTATAAATTTTAATACTAAAATCCTTTACAAATACCGTAAAGGATTTTTTTTTGTCAAATAAATACAAAATACCATGAATTATAATTCTATTTCTAAAAAATCTGTTTTTAAGATGTATATGTCTAAGATGTGCAAGAAGTGTGCAATGCAACGGTATTACCATAAATGAAAGATAAAAAAGCAATCTGTTTTAAGTCCCTTTGGTAATACCTCTCCAAAGGGATTTTTTTATAACTAAATTATTCATACAAAATAAGTTTTAAATGAAACATTTTAATAAAACAGATACTCTTTTACATTTTCACCACATGACAAATTATAAGGCTTTTAATGGTTCGCTTCATGAAAAATTAAATATTTCTTATCAAATTTACGGTAAGGAATTACATACTGCTCCTATTGTTGTTGTTAATCATGCTTTAACAGGTAATTCGGATATTTTAAGTGATAAAAATGGTTGGTGGAAAGATCTTGTTGGCAAAAATAAATTAATCGATTCGCAAAAATTTACCATCATTATTTTTAATATTTTAGGCAATGGTTTTGATGGTTCCTTAATTACCAATTACAAAGACTTTATAATTAAAGATGTTGCATTCATTTATATTAAGGCTCTTGAAAATTTAGGTATTCAAAATTTACATAGCGTAATTGGAGGTTCTATTGGTGGTGGTATTGCTTGGGAAATGGCTATTTTAAAGCCTCATTTTATTACATATCTTATTCCGATTGCTTCCGACTGGAAAGCTACGGATTGGATTATCGGTCATAACGCTATTCAAGAAAACATCTTACTACATTCTAAGTTTCCGTTACAAGATGCTAGAAAAATGGCCATGCTTTTTTATAGAACACCTCAATCTTACACTAATAAATTTAACCGTTCTAAAACATTAGATGGTTTATATAATGTGAATTCTTGGCTAAACCATCATGGTGAAAAATTAGAAAAACGCTTTAAATTAAAAGCATATCTAATGATGAATCATTTACTTACTACGATTGATATTACTAGATCCAAAAATAATTTTGAAGATGCTATAAAACCTGTGACTTCTATTATTATTCAAATTGCAATTAATACGGATTTATTCTTTTCTAAAACTGAAAATATTCTTACTAAAGAAAAACTGGATGCCATTGGTAAAAACAATCAATATCACGAAATAATTTCTGACGAAGGTCACGATGCTTTTTTAATAGAACAACAACAAATAACACAATTTTTAACACCAATTTACAAATGATACTACTAAAATTTGGAGGGAAATCTCTCGCAAACGGTAACGGAATTGATAATACTATTTCTATTATTACTTCCAAAATTAAATCGAATAAAAAAGTTACTATTATTTTATCTGCTAGAGGAAAAACCACCGATAATTTGGAGTTTTTTTTAGAATATGCCAAACTAAAAAAAGATTTTTCTTTACAATGGCAACAATTTAAACAGTATCAAATTGCTCCTTGTCTTGATGTCGATCTAAACAAGGAATTTGAATTGTTAGAAAACATATTTAATGAGATTACTTTAACCGAGTCTTATACTCCTAAAATTAAAGATTTAGTTTTAGCTCAAGGCGAAATTTTAGCTACTAAACTTGTTTCTAAAATTCTAAATAATAATGGAATTGACAGTATTGCTATTGATAGTAGACTCTTTTTAAAAACGGATTCTACTTTTGGAAATGCTAAAATATTAGAAGTTATTTCTGCAAACAAAACTATTGCTTTTTTTAATACGTTATGCAAGGACAAATTACCTATTGTTACTGGTTTTATTGCTTCAAATATGGACAATGATACGACGACTCTCGGTCGAAATGGTTCTAATTATTCTACTTCCATAATTGCAAATTACTTAAATGCCAAAGAAATTCATAGTTATACTCATATTGATGGTATCTATACTGCCAATCCTGATAAAGTAAGTAGTGCAAAAATTATGGAACATCTAACATTTTCTGAAGCAAACGAACTCGCTAATTTTGGTGCTTCTATTTTACATCCAAAAACAATTAGTCCACTAACAAAAAAAGAAATTCCATTACGCATCTTGAATACTTTTAACTCTAATAATAATGGAACTACTATCAGTAATAATAATCTTACTAATAATATTAAATCTGTAACCATTCAAGAAAATAGTTCTTTGGTACATATTAAAGGTCGTGATTTATTAAGTTATGGAGAAATAGATATGCGTATATTTAATTTGCTTAACTCCTTACAAATTAATGTTGGCATTATCTCGCAAAGTTCTTCTGAAACTAATATTAGTTTTTTAATACCTAAAACACATACTAATAGGGTTATTATTGCTTTAAAAAATGAATTTTTAGTAGAATTTTCTAACAATAATATTACTTCTATTGTTGCTCAAAATAATATTTCGTTAATTACTATTATTGGACAAAATGTTAATAATTTTGCTCCGATTTTTAAACAATTAAATGCAAGTAAGATTCACATCCTTTCTATCCATAACAATTTCAATAGAAATAATATTAGTTTAATTGTTAAATCAAATACTGCCAATAAAGCTGCTAATATTATTCATTCGCAAATATTTTCATCGTATAAAAAGAATGTCTTTATTCGTAATCGTAAAATCTTTCCTTGGAATCTAAACGCTTCAAAAAATTCTATTTACAGAAAATGAATTATTAGACGAACTCAAGTTATTAAAAAAATCCCAAAGACTTTTACATCTTTGGGATTTTACAATCACTAATCAAATATTTTTAATACTATTATTGTTGTTCTTCGGCTAATAATGCAAAGAATTTATTTAAGTTTGGTAAAATAATAATATTTGTACGTCTGTTACGTGCTCTGTCCGAATTTGTATCGTTTCCTGCTATTGGCACATAACTACTTCTTCCTGACGCTATTAAACGAGATGGATCTACATTGTATTTTGTTTGTAATAGACGAACTATGGCTGTTGCTCTTTTTACACTTAAATCCCAGTTGTCTTCTAAACATCCTGAATGGATTGCTTTTGTATCTGTATGTCCTTCAATCATTACGTCCATACTCGGTTCTGAATTAATTACATCTGCCAATTTTTGGAGTAAATCTGATGATGATGCTTTTGAACTTACTCTATAACTTCCGCTTTTAAATAACAAATCGTCGGAAACAGATATCATCACTACCGTTTTATTAATATTTACTTTTATATCTTTTTCTCCTTCTATATTGTTATAACTAATTGTTTTTCTTAAATTATATGCCACTGCTAAATTAAGTGAATCCTTAAGATTTGTTGCTCCTGACAATTCTGCGGAAGACATTTTAGCAAGTGTTTCGTTCATTTTATCTCTTGTATTTTTCGAGATAGCAACTAAGTTATTATCTACTAAAACTAATTTTTCATTATTTGATTCTTGCAAAGAATAATTAGATTGTTCTAACGATTTGTTAGCTTCGCCTAAAGAGCTTATTTTTGTATTGTATTCGGTAACTCTTTTCTCGATTGCTGAAAATCTAGCTTCTAGCTTTTCTTTTTCGATAGTTGTCTTTTGCAACTGACCTCTAGTATCGGTCAAGTTTTGCTCTAATTCTGTATATTTCTTTTTCGATACACACGATGTGATTGTCGAAATAAGTAGAATTAATACTAAGGGTTTAATCCATATTTTGCTCATAATAAAAAAATTTATATACATTAATAAAATACAAATATAATTATTAATTCTAAAGAGAATCTAAAGTCACAACAAAAAAATCAACTTACATTTTACAATATCTTTTCCTTTTTATCTTTGAAAATAAATAAAATATGCCTTACAAAAAAAACATATTACATCTAAAAAAAGACACAATTCTTAGAAATTTAATTACAATCTCGACTGCTGCTATTAAACCATCTTTAGAGTTTGATATTTATCATTTTTTATTAGAGTCTATTGTATCACAACAACTTTCGATTAAGGTTGCCGATATTATTTTTAACCGTGTTCTTGATTTGTTTGAAAATAGATATCCAAATCCAAATATATTAATGAATATGGAAGATGAAATTTTACGAAATGCTGGATTATCATATCGAAAAGCTTCTTATCTAAAAAGTGTGGCTGAGTTTTCGTTAAAAAACGATATGAATTTTGAATTTTTACAGCAAAAAACAGATGAAGAAATAATTAAATATTTAACTCAAATTAGAGGTGTTGGTAAATGGACTGTTCAAATGATATTAATGTTTCCTATGGATAGACCTGATGTTTTTCCAGTAGACGATTTAGGTATCCAAACGAATATGAAAAAACTGTACGGCTTAGTTTCAGATAAAAATATACCAAACTCTTTAACTAAAAAAGAATTAAAAATTGCACTTGATAAAATAGCAGATAATTGGAAACCTTATCGGTCTCTTGCTTCTAAACTTATTTGGCAGTATGGAAATTAATTTTTTACTCCAACCTAGAGTTGTTGGTATTACTTTTTTCTAAAGTATATCGTAATTGGTACGCCATTAAAATTGTAAATTTCTCTCATTTTATTTTCAAGAAATCGTTTGTATGGATCTCTTATATATTGTGGTAAATTAGCAAAAAACACAAATTGTGGTGTTGGTGTTGGTAACTGCGTACAATATTTAATCTTTACAAATTTTCCTTTAATTGCTGGTGGTGGTCTACGATCAATAATATCTAGCATCGTTTCATTTAACTTGCTTGTTGCAATTCTATTATTTCGATTTTTAAACACATCGACTGCGGTTTCTAATGCTCTTAATAATCGCTGTTTATTTAATGCGGATACAAATACAATTGGCACATCTGTAAATGGTGCAATTTCTTCTCGAATTTCTTCTTCAAATTTTTTAGCGGTCTTGGTGTCTTTTTCGATTAAATCCCATTTATTTACTAAAATTACAATTCCTTTTCTATTTTTTTGAGCCAACCAAAAAATATTTTGATCTTGCCCTTGAAAACCTCGTGTTGCATCAATAATTAATATTGCTACGTCACAATACTCGATAGAGCGTACTGCTCTCATTACGGAATAAAACTCTAAATCTTCTTTTACTTTAGATTTTTTACGAATTCCTGCCGTATCAATCAAACTAAAATCAAAGCCAAATTTATTAAATTTTGTATCGATAGAATCTCGTGTTGTTCCTGCGATATCTGT
Organism: Flavobacteriaceae bacterium; assembly: GCA_026988355.1. GTDB lineage: Bacteria > Bacteroidota > Bacteroidia > Flavobacteriales > Flavobacteriaceae > S010-17. The sequence continues at coordinate 18,668 of JALSLK010000035.1, read as the reverse complement.
TACAATATTACGCTCTTTTCCTATAAGCGCATTAATAAAGGATGATTTTCCTGCATTTGGTCTTCCAACAACAGTAAATCGTGGCAATTCGCTTTGCTCCTCTTTGGTTGGTTCTGGCATTTTTTTTACGAGTGCATCTAATATTTCTCCTGTACCACTTCCATTAATTGCAGATAGCGAATAATATTCTCCTAAGCCTAACGCATAAAATTCTGCTGCATCTGCTTCTCGCATCGCATTATCTACTTTATTCACTATTAAGAATACTGGTTTTTTTACTCTTCGCAATAAACTAGCGACTTCTCCATCTGTTGGTGTGATGCCTGTTGTTACATCTACGACAAATAAAATAAAATCTGCTTCATCAATTGCGAGTTGTACTTGTTTACGTATTTCTGCTTCAAAAATATCGTCCGATCCTTTTACATATCCTCCAGTATCTATTAATGAAAAAGGTACGCCATTCCATTCGCTTTTTCCATAATGTCTATCTCGTGTAACTCCACTAACACTATCAACTATAGCTTGACGTTGTTGTATTAATCGGTTAAATAAAGTCGATTTCCCTACATTTGGTCTTCCAACTATGGCAACAATACTATTCATTTTATTCTTAATTTGACTGCAAAGATAGTTTTTAATACGATAAAACTAGTATTTAAAATCATTAGTTCCTTTAAAAAATACGACACCAATATCAAAATTTTAGCATGTGAATGCTTAAAAAACAAAGAATAAGGTGTTTTTTATAAATATTAAAAATTTTACAAAAAAAAATATTCAAATATTACAATCTAAAAATTATATTTTTTCGCATATTAATAGTATATTTCTCGGCAATTAATATTTTATTTATGCGCATTCTAAAAACCGTTTTCAAAGTCTTTTTTATTCTAATATTACTACTAATAATAAGCACTTTAATATACTGGCAACACTTAAAACCTTCTTATAAAGGGAAACTTAAATTAAATGATTTAACGGAACAAGTAGAAGTCTACTACGACGGTATTGGTGTACCACATATTTATGCTCAAAATCAAGAAGATGCTTATATTGCTTTAGGTTATGCACATGCACAAGATAGATTATGGCAAATGGAATTAATTAGAAGGATTGCTGCTGGTAGACTTTCTGAAATTTTAGGAAAAAAATTATTACCTACGGATAAATTTTTTTTAGGTTTAGGCATTACTGATGCTGCAGATAAAACCATTGCAAATTTAGACACCAATTTACCATCCTACAAACTAACACAAGCATATCTAAACGGAATTAATCAATTTATTGAAAAAGGTGCTACACCAATAGAATACGAAATCGTTGGTGTTAAGAAAGAAAAATTTGTTTTAAAAGACATTTATAATGTTTTTGGTTACATGAGTTTTAGCTTTGCTATGGCACACAAAGCAGATCCCTTTTTTAGTAAACTAAAAGAAACTTTAGATATTCGGTATTTAGAAGAATTAGATTTAAAAATTAATCCAAACACAACTACAATTCCGATTTATAATATGGAACAAGGTATCGAAAGTCACCTTGTAACTTCGGTAAATAAAATAATGGAAAACCTTCCTATATCTCCATTTATTGGTAGTAACGGATGGGTTATTGCTCCTCAAAAAACGGCAAATGGAAAAGTTGTTTTTGCAAACGATCCACACATTGGATTTTCACAACCTGCTGTTTGGTATCAATCGCATATTGTTTGTCCTAATTTTGAAATCTATGGATTTAATTTAGCATTAACGCCGTTTCCTTTACTTGGTCATAATAGAAACTATGCTTATGGTTTAACCATGTTTGAAAATGACGATATTGACTTTTATTACGAAGAGGAAAATACAAACAACAAAAAAGAATACGCAACTCCTAATGGATATGTTGCTTACGAAATACGTAAAAAAATAATTAAAATAAAAGGTGCTCCTGATGAAGAAATAGAAATTAAAGTAAGTAAACACGGTCCAATAATGAACGATTTTATTGAAGTTATTGAAACTTCTAGACCAATCGCAATGGATTGGATTTATACTAAATTTGATAATAAAATGCTTGACGCTTCGTATTCTCTTTCTCATGCTAATAATTTAGCAGATTTTAAAAATGGCGTTTCAAAAATTCATGCACCTGGTTTAAATGTTATGTATGGAGATGCGCAAGATAATATTGCATGGTTTGCTGCTGGAAAACTGTATAGACATCAAAATAATGTAAATACAAAATTTATTTTAAACGGATCTAATGGTAAAGATGATGTTCTTAATTATTTTGATTTTTCTAACAATCCACAAGCAATAAATCCGAAATGGAATTATGTATATTCTGCAAATAACCAACCAGACACCATAAAAGGTGGAATGTATCCTGGCTATTATTTACCTGAAGATCGTGCCAAACGAATTACGGATGTATTAACAAATTTAACTAATATTTCTACCAATGAGATGAAAGATTTGATTAACGATGTGACTTCATCTGTTGCTCCAGACTTAATTAAATTTTTTATAAATAATATAGATAAAACCAAGTTGTCGACAAACGAAAAGGCTTCTATTAGTGTATTGCGTAGTTGGGATGGTAGTTTTGAACTCAACCAAGTTGCGCCTACAATTTACACCAAATTTAAGTATCAATTTATGAAAAATATTTTTGAAGATGAACTAGGAAAAAAAGGGTTTCAGCAATTTTTAAAAACAGATGTTGCCAAACGACAATTTGCAAAACAAATAAAAACAATTAGTTCTGTTTGGAATGATAATATTAATACTTCTGACGTTATTGAAACACAAAATAGTATTCTTACAAAATCATTTAAAGAAACCATTGCTTTTCTAGAAAAACAACATGGAAAATTGATTAATAAATGGACGTGGAATAATGTACACACTGTAGAACACGAACATCTTATTGGCAAAGGCAGTAAAAGATTGGCTAAATATTTTAATGTTGGTCCTTTTCCAATAAAAGGTACAAATGAAGTGTTAAACAATCAAATATTTGGTATGAATGGAGATGGTGTTTATAAAGTTACTGCTGGTCCTTCTACTAGACGTATTATTGATTTTTCGGATGTAGAAAATAGTATCGCTATTATTCCTACTGGACAATCTGGCAATATTTTTAGCAAACATTATAAAGACCAAGCAGAAAAATATGTAAATGGCGAATTTGTAAAAATGCTCCTTAATAAAGAAACAATTCAAAAATCTGAGGATAAATTGATTTTTAGTCCAAGATAATAAAATAGACGAAGCTAAACTTATGTCTTTTTGAGACGTTTGGCTTTCTTTTTTGCTCTTTTAAGTTCTCGTTTTAGTTTACGCACTGCTCGTAAACTATCACGTCTTTTTTTTCTTCTTTCTCTTTTTAATTCTCGCTTTCTTTTTCGTTCGATTTTCTCCGAAACAGTATGCACTTCTTTTTTAAATAAACGATTAAAAAACGCTTCTAATTCTGTAATTGGATCTTCTTCTCTATAATCATCACATAATAATGCTTCTGAAAACTCTTCTGCTAAAGGAAAAATTGCATTGTACCTTTTCTGTACTGGCTGCAATGTTTTAGCTATTAATGGCAATGCTAATCTACTTCCTGAGCCATTTGCTCCATTTGAAAAATGTATACTTGGCAAGGATGCTCCTACTCTTGTTACTAATACCAATTTTGGTGTGTATGCAGCAAACCAAGCGTCGCTATAATCTTGTGATGTTCCTGTTTTTCCTGCTATTGGTATGGTAATTCCATAAGTGCTTCGCAATGCAACTCCTGTACCTTCATTAATGGCTTTTTGCAATATTGCAGAAAGTAATTCTGATGTACTTTGCTTTAATACACTTTCTTTGGTTTGTGCGAGTAATTTGTCTTTGTATATCCACTTTCCTTCTGCTGTTTTAATACTTACAATACTTTTTGGTTGTATGCGATATCCTCCATTTGCAAAAGCACTATATGCAACTGTTAATTCATAAATACTTGCACTTACTGCTCCTAATGCGACGGCTGGCTTCTCTATTAATTCGCTTGTAAAGCCTAATTTATTCCATGTTTCCTGCAATGCTTCGAAAGGAATTTGCATAAAAAGATTTACGGTTGGAATATTCATTGATTTTGCTAAAGATGCTGCCATTGTATACTCTCCTCCTACGGAATGGTCGTAATTTTGTGGACTCCAATTATCGTATGCCTCTAATACGATGGAGTCATTTTTTAAATAAGTACACGGCATTAACCCTTGCTCTAACGCTGTCGCATATAAAATAGGCTTAAATGTAGATGCTACTTGACGTTTCGCGAAAATTTGATCGTATTGCTGTGTTCTATAATCTATACCTCCAACCCATGTTTTTATGGCGCCATTTTTTGGATTTATTGCCAATAATCCTGCGTGTAATAACTGCATGGAATGTCGTATACTATCGGTTATTGAAATGGAATCGGTATAAAATCCTTTCCAGCTAAATAATTCTCTTTGTTTCTTTGTCTTAAGATTTGATTTTATTTTTAGTCTTTTTATTTTTTGTGCTACTAATTTATTTAGTTTTTTGCGATATGTGTTTCTACTATATTGCTTTATTAATCTATCTTGCATTACCGATAAATGACTTTTAAACGCTTTAAGTGCTTTACTTTGTAATACATTATTTAATGTTGTTTTGATGATGAGACCATCTTTTTCTATTTGGTAATCTGTGCCATTTTTTTTATTAATTTCTTTCAGAATTCTATGTGCTTCGTCCTTTACTTGTACTAAAAAATAATTTGCTGGACCTTCGGACTCTAAATTTGCATAATTTAATTGAATTGGTATCTTTTTTAAAGAATCTAATTCTTTTATCTGCAAATAGTTATACTTCTGCATTTGTGTAAGCACTACATTTCTTCTTTTAAATGCATGTTTTGGATATAATCTTGGGTTGTAATAGGTATTTGCTTTAAGCATTCCTATTAAAACTGCTGCTTCTTCTAATTGTATGTTTTCGATAGATGTATTAAAAAATCGTCGCGAAGCTGCTTCAATTCCTAAAACATTTTCTCCAAATGGCACGGTATTCAGATACAAAGTTAATATTTCATTTTTATCAAATACATTTCCTAGACGATATGCCAAAAAAGCTTCTTTTACTTTATTTACTGGCATGGTTAAAAAACCGTAATTTTTTCTACCATACATATTCTTTACCAACTGCTGATTGATAGTACTTCCTCCTCCTGAGCTTTTTTTATTCGATAAAATGGTCTTAAACAAAACGCGTAACAAACTTCTTGAGTCGACACCATCGTGCTTAAAATAACGAACATCTTCTGTCGCTACTAAAGCATCAATTACGTGTTTTGGTAATTGTTCGTATTTAATGTTTGTTCTATTTTCTGCAAAATATTTTCCTATTAGTGTACCTTCTTCAGAGAGTACTAATGTTGCTGTTTGATTTTGAAACGCTTTTAGTTCTTTAGTACTATGTAGTTTTCCAAAGGCTCCATAATAAACCGATAATAAAAAAATACCAAATATTATCGATAAAAATATGGCGGTAAAAATGGCATATCTTACTATTTTTTTAAGCATTACGTTTTTATTAGTTAGTTGATTTATGATATAACGACAAAGAATTCAATTTATTGGAATATTATAATTGCTATGAATTAGGTTTGTATTAATTTTTTGTATCAATCAAACAAGTCCAAACACTTAATTTTCTATTTTCATATCTCGTCCAAATTGGTCTAATAATTCCGTTATAGACACTAATATTATTATAATCGCCAAAAAACACATTCGATTTTGGTGTAAATGGTTTTTCGGAAATGGTCTTATTTGTAAATGTTTTTCCTCCATCTTTTGAAATTGCTAAAACAACATCTGTTTGTGTGTTTTTGTATTTACTTCTATCGTAAAAAATAATGTAAACAAATCCTGTTTTTGGATCTACACTCATCCATGTTAAAAATTGATGTGTCTGTGTTGTATCTGTATTTACTCGCAATGGTTTTGACCATGTTCTTCCATTATCTGTCGATTTTACTAAAAAAATATCGGTGTCCTCGGTTCCATTTCTTTGGTCAGAAAAATTGATATATATTGTTCCGTTAAATTTACTTTTACTTATATCTACACAAGTTACAGGCATTCCGTTTACACGAGATAATCCTGGTACATTAAAGCTCCATCCTTTTGGCTGATTTGAAGCTACTATATCTTTTTCTAGCCATGTTTCTCCATTATCTATACTTTTATCGAAGTATATTTTCTCGTTCATACTCCAAGAAACATAAATTTCTCCTTTTGCTCCTACGGCAGGAACTGCTCCTTCTACCGTTTTACTGTCGTCCATAGCGTTTCCTTCTATTTCACTTAATGTAATGGCATTGCTCCATGTTTTTCCTTCGTCCATAGATTTTGAAAATAATATTCTAGATTTATGTGCTTCGTTTTTACTTCCATATTTATCAAATTCTGTCCAAGTTAAATATATGGCATCGTTTAAGTGGTTTACTATTGCCCATTCTTTATCTTGTTGTTTCGGTGCTTCATTTTTTCCTATTCCTGTTCCGTTAGACCATGATTTTCCTCCATCTTCAGATTTTTGAACCACCATTCTGTCTAAAATTTTCTTACTACTCCAATTAGTTCCTTCTGGATCGGATAAATGAAAATAATAAAAATTCCCTTTGTTATCTGCTACAATACATGGATCTCCAAAAACACCATAATCTGATTTTAATGATTGTGTTTGCCATGTTTTTCCTCCATCGAAAGAATAATGCGCATAATCTAATACCGAACCTGCAACTATATTTTTTGGATTTTTTGGATTTATAAAAATACTTGGCTCACATGGTCCATAACTAGCTTGATTTATTTGCTCATAAATTTTAATATTTTTATAATTATTATTCTTAGTTAATACTGTTTTGGATGTTTTGCAACTAAAAAACAAAATCATTAAAATCGGTATATATTTTTTCATTTTACAAATATATACACTTTACGATACTTTTTAATTTCTTAACGTATCTTTGTATAAATTTTTAAAATGAAAAAAATAGTTGTACTAACTGGTGCTGGAATTTCTGCAGAAAGTGGCATTAAAACATTTCGAGATGCAGATGGTCTTTGGGAAGGGCATGATATTATGGAAGTTGCTTCTCCAGAAGGCTTTGCGAAAAATCCCGAATTGGTTTTAGATTTTTACAATAAACGAAGACGACAATTGGCAGATGTACTGCCAAATACTGCACATTACGACTTAGTAAAACTCGAAAAAATTTACGAGGTACATATTGTTACTCAAAATGTAGACGATTTACACGAACGTGCTGGTAGTAAAAATGTAATTCATTTGCATGGAGAATTGTTAAAATCTCGAAATACATTCGATACCGATAAAATTTATGATTGTAATGAAGACATAAAAATTGGAGATACATGTAAAATGGGTTTTCAATTAAGACCTCATATTGTTTGGTTTGGAGAAGCTGTACCAATGTTAGAAAAAGCCATTGAAATTGTTAGTGATTGCGATATTTTAGTTATTATTGGTACTTCGATGCAAGTTTATCCTGCTGCTAGTTTAATAGATTATATTCCAATAGAGACTCCAATTTATTTTATTGATCCGAAACCAGTTATATCCAAAAATAGATTTAAAGACTTAACTGTTATTTCGGAAACGGCTACCAAAGGAATGTCGATGCTTTTAACTAAATTAAATCTAATTTAAAAAATTGGTACGTTTATTGTAATTTTAACCTTGTATGAAACAAAAATTAATTTATTTTTTAATACTTCCTTTTTTTGCATTTACCTTGCATAAATACCACTTGAGTTTAACTAAAATAAATTTTAATCCTCAAAAAAAATCAATACAAATAACCATGCGATGCTTTATTGATGATATCGAAAAAGCAATAAGTAATAAACATCATATTACTTTAGAATTGGCTACTAAATTAGAAAATAAACAAGCAGATAGTTTAATCCAACAATACCTTATAGAAAATTTTAAAATTCAAGTAAATAAAGAGGTACTTCGTTTAAAATATTTGGGAAAAGAATACGAAAAAGATATTGTTTATTTTTATTTAGAATCCGATTCAATAAACGCAATATCAAATATTAAAGTAGAGAATAAAATACTTTTAAATGAATTTAACGACCAACAAAACATTATTAAATTACACATAAATAACAAAAAGAAAACTTTTTTATTAAAAAAGAATAGTTATAGAGATTCCGTCTATTATTAAATAGTCTTAAAGAGTTGTTAATTTTTTTTTATCCGTTAGTTATACAACTTTATAATTAGTACTTTTGATGCTATTACTAATTACTATTTATTATGAATAAAATCTGTTCCTTCATCATTGTTGCATTTATTACTTTTACTTCATTTGCTCAAGAACAAACCAAAGAAGAAGTTAAACAACAAGGTCATTATAACACCAACAAATTTAGACAATTAAAACAAGAACTTGCAACTCCTGACACATATCATACTGCATCTGGAGCTCCTGGTAAAGATTACTTCCAACAAAAAGTAGACTACAAGATGGATATCGTGTTAGATGATAAAAATCAAAAAATATTTGGTGTTGAAACCATAACGTATCACAATAATTCTCCAGACAGTTTAGAATATTTATGGTTACAATTAGATCAAAACATGCAAGCAAAAGATTCTAAAACACCAGATATTAAAGGTGGTGGTCCTGGAGTTTTATACAAACCAAAACAGTTTACACAACAATTTTTAGGAAAACCTTTTGACGGTGGATTTAAAATTGATTATGTAAAAGATGGAAATGGTAATGCGATGGATTATGTTATAAATAGAACCATGATGCGTATTGATTTACCTACTCCGTTACAAACTGGAGAACAAACAATTTTAAAAATTAAATGGTGGTATAATATTGTAGACCATACTATTGCAAGAAAACGCTCTGGCTACGAACATTTTAAAAAAGATGGAAATAACGCTTATGTTATTGCACAGTTTTTTCCGAGACTAGCTGTTTATAATAATGTAGAAGGTTGGCAAAATATGCAATTCTGGGGAAGAGGAGAGTTTGCTTTAGAATTTGGAACTTACGATGTAAATATTACAACTCCAGCAGATCATATACTTGATGGAACTGGTAAGTTATTGAACCGAAAAAAAATGTTTACCAAAGCCCAATTTAAAAGATTTCAAAAAGCACAAAAATCATTTGACAAACCTGTAATAATTGTAACACAAGAAGAAGCGGAAAAAGCAGAAAAAGGATTTTCAAACAAAACCAAAACATGGGAATTTCATGCTGATAATGTTCGAGATTTTGCATTTGCCTCTTCTCGTAAATATATTTTAGACATGCAAGCTGTCGCAATTGCAGATAAAACAGTTATGGCAGTTTCGTTATATCCAAAAGAAGGAAATCCGCTTTGGGAAGAATATTCTACTAAAGTAGTAGCGCATACTGTAAAATCGTATTCTAAAAGTTTATTTGATTATCCATATCACAAAGCAATCTCCGTACATGCCAAACGTCAAGGAATGGAATATCCTATGATTTGTTGGAATTATGGAAGACCTAGAGCTGATGGTACGTATTCCGAAAGAACAAGAACTGGAATGATTAGTGTTATTACGCACGAGGTTGGACATAACTGGTTTCCGATGATTGTTAATTCCGACGAACGTCAATGGACTTGGATGGACGAAGGTTTAAATACTTTTACACAATTACTTGCAGAACAAGAATTTGAAAAAGACTTCCCTTCAAGAGGTTTTCCTAAAGGAATTGTTGGTTATATGGATGGCGATCAAAGTAAAATTGCTCCTATTATGAGCCAATCAAATAATATTTATCAATTTGGAAATAATGGTTATTCTAAACCTGCTGCTGGATTATACATACTAAGAGAAGTTATTTTAGGTCACGAATTGTTCGATAAAGCATTCAGCACCTATGCAAAAAGATGGAAATTTAAACACCCAACACCTGCTGATTTCTTTAGAACTATGGAAGACGCTACTGCTACAGATTTAGATTGGTTTTGGAGAGGTTGGTTTTATACAACCGATTATGTGGATGTAGGTATAAAAGAAGTAAAATCGTATGTAGTTACTACAAAACCTACAAAACGAGCAAAAAATATGGCAAAAGCGTATGGAATGAAAACTTCGGATTTGGGACCTGTTATGTTTTTGGTAAATACAGAAAGTGAAGATTATACTCCAGATATGTCTGATATTAAAAATCCATCCAAAGACATTAAAATATTAAAAGACTATTTGGAAAAAAATTATTCTGTCGAAGAAAGAAAAACACTTAAAAATACTACAAATTTTTATGAAATTACTTTTGAAAAACCAGGAGGTATGCCAATGCCTATTATTGTAGATTATGTTTTTGAAGATGGTACGAAAGAGCGTAAATATTATCCAGCTCAAATTTGGCGTTTTAATGATAAAGAAGTAATTAAACTCTACGCTTCAGATAAAAAAGTAGTCTCTATTAATATTGATTCGGATGAATTAACCGCAGATGTTAACAAAGCCAATAATACTTGGCCTAAGAAAAAAGTAACGAGTAAATTTGACCAGTTTAAAAAGAAAATAAAAGGGTAAAAAATAGTTATTTTACAACCTCAGTCAATTTCTACGAGTTCATTACATTGAAAAATTATCACAAAAAAGAAACCTCTTTAACAGAAAATTCTCGAATCGTTTCATTTTCTAATTCAATCTGTAGTTTTCCGATATTTGAGACACCAATTATTTTACCAATAAATGGATTTCCATCTAAGTCTTTATACATTGCTGGTATTTTATTTTTATAAAGTACTTTTTCGTAATTAAACTTTAATTCTTCAAAAGATTTACTTTCTATTAATGCCAATTGTTTTTGTATCGAAACTACAAACTCTTCTAATAATTTGGATCTATTAAAACTCTTTTTTAATACTTTTTTTAATGAAGTAGCATTTGGTAATTCTAAAGGGAATTTTATTTGGTTTACATTTACACCAATTCCAATAATACTATGATTAACTCTGCCATTTTTAACACTATTTTCAATTAAAATACCACCTATTTTTTTTTGACGTGACAATATGTCGTTTGGCCATTTAATATTAGCCTTTGGTAAATAGGCATCCAATACCTTATAAATCGCTAAAGAAATCGCAAAATTTAAGTAAGCCTGACGTGTAATTTTAAAAGCATCAAACTTATATAAAACGCTGAATAATAAATTTTTGCCTTTCTCAGAATGCCATTTATTTTCAAATTGACCTTTCCCTAAAGTTTGGTATTCTGTAACAACAATAGTATAGTTATCTGGTTTCGAATTTAAAACTAAATTTTTTAAATATAGATTTGTGGAACTAGTGGCACTAAGTTTGTGTATTTTCATAGAAATATAAAGAAATATTTTTAAAACATTATTGGCATAAAATTAATACATTTGCAGTTAATATTAATAATTGAATGACAAAAAAAATAATAAGTAGCGACCAACTAATTACCGAAATAATTAAAGGGATAGAAGAAGTTAAAGGAGATAACATTAATATTCTTGATTTAAGAGAAATTGAAAATACTGTTTGTGATTATTTTATTATCTGTGACGGAAATTCTAATACGCAAGTAAATGCAATTTCTGGATCCATACAAAAAATGGTTGGAAAAAATGCACAAGAGAAACCTTGGCATGTAGAAGGAGAAGCAAATGCAGAATGGATTTTAGTAGATTATGTAAATGTAGTTGTACATATCTTTCAAAAAAATATTAGAGAATTCTATGACTTAGAATCACTTTGGGGAGATGCTAAGATTACAAGTATTAAAAGCAATTACGAAGTGTCTAAATAAATTAAGGAAACGATACAATGAATAAAAAGACCAACAACAAACGAAATAAACAAGCTAAGAATTCTCCTAAAGAAATTAAATTTAATTCTTATTGGATTTATGCAATAATTTTTTCATTTTTAATATTGTATATGGTATTTGGAAATAAAAACAATCCAAACGACAAAATTAGTTATACCGAATTCAAATCTATTTTACCAAAAAATGATATTAAGGAGATAAAAATGGTCATTAATAGCCATTATGCCGAAATTTATCTAAAAGAAGAAGCTAGAGAAAAAGAAGAGTACAAAAAATTCTTTCCTAAAAAAAGTGTTTTAGCTTTAAGAGCAGAACCTAATTTTAAAGTTATTTTTGGTGATTTACAAAATTTTGAAACTTATTTAGACAAAACAAAAAAAGAGAACAATCTAGATTTTGTACATAAAAACGATATTTTTAAAGATACTTTTGGCGATTTGCTAATTAATTTTTTGCCATTTTTATTATTGATAGCAGTTTGGATATTTTTTATGCGTAGAATGTCTGGAGGCGCAGGTGGCGCAGGTGGACCAGGGCAAATATTCTCGATAGGTAAATCGAAAGCTAAATTATTTGATAAAGATCAAGAGGTAAAGACATCGTTTAAGGATGTTGCTGGATTAGAAGGCGCAAAAGAAGAAGTACAAGAAATCGTAGATTTTCTTAAAAACCCAGAAAAATACACCAAATTAGGTGGAAAAATACCAAAAGGAGCATTACTTGTTGGTCCCCCTGGAACTGGTAAAACATTATTAGCTAAAGCTGTAGCTGGAGAAGCAAAAGTACCATTCTTCTCCCTTTCTGGATCCGATTTTGTAGAAATGTTTGTTGGTGTTGGTGCTTCTAGAGTTAGAGATTTATTTAAACAAGCTGCACAAAAATCTCCAAGTATTATATTTATTGATGAAATAGATGCCATAGGTAGAGCTCGTGGAAAAAACAACATGACTGGAGGAAATGATGAAAGAGAAAATACATTAAACCAACTATTAACCGAAATGGATGGTTTTGGAACGGATATAAACGTAATTGTAATAGCTGCAACAAATAGAGCAGATGTACTAGATAAAGCTTTAATGCGTGCTGGACGGTTTGACAGACAGATATTTGTAGACTTACCAGACCTAAATGAACGTAAAGAAATTTTTGAAGTACATATCAAACCGTTAAAATTAGATAAGGATGTAAATTTAGACTTTTTATCCAAACAAACGCCTGGTTTTTCTGGAGCAGATATAGCAAACCTATGTAATGAAGCTGCATTAATAGCTGCAAGACATAATAAAAAAACAGTACAACATCAGGATTTCTTAGACGCAACAGATAGAATTGTTGGTGGTTTAGAAAAGAAAAATAAACTGATTACCGTTAAAGAAAAAACAACGGTAGCATATCATGAAGCTGGTCATGCAACAGTAAGTTGGATGCTAGAACATGCCTCGCCTTTAGTAAAAGTAACCATTGTACCACGCGGACAATCTTTAGGAGCTGCATGGTATTTGCCCGAAGAAAGAATGCTAGTATCTAAACAACAAATGTTAGATGAAATGTGTGCAACTCTTGGAGGTCGTGCAGCAGAGAAAGTAATCTTTGATGTAATAACAACTGGAGCATTAAGCGATTTGGAAAAAGTAATGAGACAAGCCAAAGCAATGGTTATGGTCTACGGATTAAGCGATAAAATTGGAAACATGAGCTATTACGATCCAAACGGACAAGGCTTTACAAATCCATATAGTGAAAAAACAGCACAAATAATTGATGAAGAAATTTCACTCATTATTGAAACACAGTACCAACGTGCAATTGATGTTATTACTAAAAATAAAGAAAAATTAACCGAACTAGCAGAACTACTTTTAGAAAAAGAAGTTATTTTTGGAGACGATTTAATTAAAATATTTGGAAAAAGACCATTTATTAAATCTCCATTTGCAAAAAGTAATTCCAAAAAGAAAGAAGAAGCAGACAAAATAGTACAAAATAACGAAGAAGAATAAAAGATTTTAAAATGTGTACCTTTGTACCAACTTTAACAATTTATGAATTTTTTCAAAAAAATATTTTCTTCTACTAAAAAAACAGAAGATAAAATAGAACCAAATATTGAGCAACTAAAACTTCCTCTAGACGAAAGTTTTGTTCATTATTTTAAAGAAAAAAAAGGAAAGTTTCTATATTGTACACATCAAGAAGAAGTAAATCAAAATTTAGCATATATCTTAAAGGAAAATGCATGGGAAGAAGCATTATGCTTTGATACTGATTTAGACAAAATGTTACTTATTGCAAATACAAATAGTACCGATAAACAAAAATCAAATATTCCCTTCTTTACAACATGTGAACATTTGATAGCAAAAGATGGTAGTATTTTATTTTCATCCAATCAGTTGACAGAAAAAAAATTAAAAAATTTACCTATTCATTTTATTGTATTTGCAAAAACAAGTCAGATTGTTATTAATAGCGATCAAGCGTTAATGAGTATTAAAAATCAATACAAAAAAAATCTCCCTTCGAATATTAGTGCCACTAAATGTTACGATCCTAATAAAAAAACAGACAATTTTATGGATTATGGCAATAACAATTCAAAGAACTTATATTTACTTTTGTTAGAAGATTTGTAGCCTATGAATAATTTTACTAAACGTCTTGTCTTCGGAATCATTTATGTACTATTAATAGTTATTGCTACATTATTTAGTACTAATTTTTTTTTGTTATTATTTTTTATATTTATGAATTTTTGCATTTATGAATTTTTAAAAATGATTAAGCTAAAAAGTTTATTGCCCTATTTATTTGGCTTTCTTGCTTTTTATTGCGTCAATTATTTTGACGAATTAAATTTAAAAAATTTAGAAACTAAAATACTAATTCTCTTTGGAGTTTTTTTATTCTTTTTTCCACTAATAAATGCGCTATTCTCTAAGAGTCAAAATGCAATCACTTATATTGGCAAGGTACTAACTACATATCTATACGTTGTGGTTCCGTTTTCGCTTATTATCGCCATTCCTGTTTTTAGTAATTTAGGAGTATATAATACAAAAATCATATTGGGAATTTTTATTTTAACTTGGACAAGCGACACATTTGCATATTTAGTTGGAAGAAAATTTGGAAAACACAAACTATTCGAACGAATATCTCCAAAAAAAACCATAGAGGGATCTATTGGAGGTTTGCTTTTTACTTTAATAGCAGCACTTATTTTAAGTAATTATTTTATGCCATCCTTACCTGCCAAACATTGGTTTACTATTGCTCTAATTGTAAGTGTTTTTGGTAGTTTAGGCGATTTAATCGAATCTATGTTTAAAAGACAAGCAAATATTAAAGACAGTAGTAATCTTATTCCTGGACATGGAGGTTTTTTAGATAGACTAGATAGTATTATATTTGCCGCACCATTTATTTTTATATACTTAATTTTATTTCTATAATGTTTCACAAAGAAGGATATACCATAATATTAACATCACTAGCTATTAGTGCAATCGCAATTATTTTAGTTGACAAATACATTGCTTCGCTTTGGATAAGTAAATTAATAATGATTGTTATTTTAATTTTATTAGGACTGATACTACAATTTTTTAGAAATCCAAAACGAAATACAATCTTAAATAACAAGCAAATAATTGCACCAGTAGACGGAAAAGTAGTTGTTATTGAAGAAGTTATGGAAAACGAATATTTTAAAGATAAAAGAAAGCAAATATCTATATTTATGTCTCCATTAAATGTACATGTTACAAGGTATCCAATTAGTGGAAAAGTAAATTTTAGTAAATACCATCCTGGAAAATATTTAGTTGCATGGCATCCTAAATCGTCTACAGAAAACGAAAGAACAACTATTGTTGTAGAAAACAAGTACGTTGGAGAAATTTTATACCGCCAAATTGCTGGAGCTGTAGCAAGAAGAATTGTAAACTACGCCAAAAAAGATGAAGAAATTATACAAGGTACAGATGCAGGATTTATTAAATTTGGTTCAAGAGTAGATATTTTTGTACCTTTGGATATGAAAATAACTGTAAATTTAGATCAAATTTCTAAGGGTGGAGAAACTGTTATTGCAGAAATTGCATAATATAATATGACTGATTTAGATAAAAAATTTAATAAAGCATTTACTATTGCTTCGGCAATGACAAAAACATTACCTCCAGATGTAATGTTACATTTTTACGCTTTCTATAAAATTGCTACAAATAATGGAAAACTACACATGCCCTCAGGAAATAGTGAACTACGAAATGGCTTTAAGTTAAATGCATTATTTCAATTTAATCATCTCTCTGCAGATGAAGCAAAAATAAAATACATCACATTAGTCGAAAAATATACAAATCAAAAAATCAATTAAAAATGAAGCATTTAATCCTTTTAAGTACCATTCTCATAGCTTTTAGTTTAAACTCTTGTAAAAAAGAAATTAAAAAAGTTGCCAAAGCGAAGTATCATATAGAAACAAAAACAACAACTATTAATTGGACGGCCTATAAAACTACTGCTAAAGTTCCTGTAAAAGGAATTTTCAAAGAAGTGCAAATTACAAATGCAAAAACTGCCGAGAATCCGTATGACATTTTTAACGGATTAGCATTTAGCATTCCTGTAAATAGTATTGATACTAAAAATGTAAATAGAGATACTAAACTTATCCAATCCTTTTTTGGGTCTATGAAAGATACTAAAAATCTAAAAGGCATAATCCATTTAGGCGAAAAAGGAAAAGGTACTATTGACCTTACAATGAATGGTATTACTGCAAAATTACCTATGACTTATATTATTAGCGGACAATTAGCCGAAATAAATGCAACACTAAATTTAGACAATTGGAAAGCAAAACTAGCAATTGATGCTTTAAATATAGCTTGTAAAGACCTACATAAAGGCGAAGATGGTGTTTCTAAAACTTGGAATGAAGTTGCAATACATATTGTTTCATACTTAAAAGTAGACTAATACCAATTAATTTTCAAAATACGCTATAAATTATTTATGATTTCACACACTTTACTGGATAGTACCAAGTTTAAACTCCGATAATATCTAATCTAAAATAAAAAACTCCATTACTGGAGTTTTTTATTTTACGAAAATCTATGAATAGTTCAGGTTAGCCATTTACCATTTCTGGATTATAACCTAAATATGGCACTTTTTTTTCTTTAAAAGTGATGCCATATTCTTCCAATTCTTTTAAAATTGGTTCGTATACTTCTTTTGTTATTGGCAATTGTACGCCAGGCGTTTTAATATCGCCATTTAATATTTTTAAAGTCGCAATTGCTACTGGTAAACCGACTGTTTTTGCCATTGCTGTATAGGTTTGATCGTCTCCAATAACTTGCATGTATGAATTAATTTGACGCTTTTCATTTTGATATTCGTAACCAAACTTATGCATCATCACAATCATATCTTTATCCTCCGTTTTTAAAGTCCATTTATCCATTAAAATTTTCTGCAAAACTTGAGCAGGAGTTGCCTTTTTTAAACCAACTTTTTTGATATTACTAAAAATATCCAATTCCAATAATTTTTCCCAAATAATATCATCTTGATCAATCTTTAAGTAATAACGCAATTTTAATTCTACCGAATCGTGTGGTGAATACGCCAAAAATGAATTTGTAAAATCGCGATAAGTCATGTTTTCGGAATCATCAATAGTATAACTATCATCGGTCATTCCTAATTGTACAAATATATTCCATGCTCTAGAAAAACCTATTTTACGAATCGTTCCTCTATATAACGTTTGAATATCTTCTAATCCATATACACTTCTATATTTTAAAGAGTCTCTATTTGCAAGACCTTCAAACTTACCATATTCGCCTAAATCTAGAATTTCGGTACGTCGAAATAATTTGTGATATGGTATGTATTTGTATTTTCCTTCTTGAATAAATTTTGCAGCCGAACCTTGTCCTGCAACAACTACATTTCTAGGATTCCATGTAAATTTATAGTTCCATAGATTATCATCACTTTCTGGAGCAACCAAACCTCCTGTAAATGATTCAAAAAGCATTAATTTGGCTCCATTATCTCTAACTCTATCAATAATTTGCATGGCACTCATGTGATCTATCCCTGGATCTAAACCAATCTCATTCATAAAAACCAAGCCTTTTGTAACAACTTGATCATTTAAGGCTTGCATTTCTTTAGAAATATAAGATGCTGTAACCATACTCTTTCCATATTTCACACAATCCTTAGCGACTTCTAAATGAAACCTTGCTGGTAACATCGAAACAACTATATCTGCATTTTGTACGGCTTTACTCCTACTTTCTGTTTCAAAAACATCTAATGCAATTGCACTACCATTCTTGCGATTTGCAATCATTTTCTCGGCTAACACAACTTCTTTATCGGCTACGATAACTTGTAAATTTTCACTTTCGGATTTATCTAATAAATATTTGATTAACGAAGATGCGGAACGTCCTGCTCCAATAACTAAAATTTTTCTCATAAATAATATCTGAATATCGTTCAGCTTAAATTAATTAATATTACTATTATACTTCCTCTTTATTTTTATATTAAATTGGATTTCAAATTTACAAAATTGAACATAATACTTCTCTATATTCATTTTAATTTTTGTTTTTTTTTAAACAATTATTTTCAATAAGTTAATTTTAAATTCTAAATTAAAATTCAATACCTTTGTACAAACAAAATAAGATGAACAAAAATTTAAGTATTACTGCATTTTTAGGTTTTTTAGCTATTGTTTTTGGTGCTTTT
>JALSLK010000034.1 GCA_026988355.1 Flavobacteriaceae bacterium | reverse complement strand
TAGTCATAAAATTTTTCTCAGCATTAAATCCTTTTATTATTTTTAGACCTCCTAATGTCTCTTCTAAAATAGACAAAAAATACCCTTGTTCCTTTTGTACTTTTGTAGAATGTTTTTTTAATGATTTCCCTACTAATGAAATTATATATCCTGATATTGGTATAAATATAAATACAAAAAGAGTTAATTTCACACTTATTAAAAACATGGTTACCAAGGTAAATAATATCATTAATGGCTCTCTTACCAATAATTCTAATACCGATAAAAATGAATTTTGTATTTCGCCTACATCTCCTAATATACGTGCCATTATATCTCCTTTTCTCTTCTCTGAGAAAAAGGATACTGGTAAGTTTAGTGTTTTTTCATACACATCGTTTCGTAAATCTTTTAATACTCCATTTCGTAAAAAAGTAATAAAATACATGGCTAAATATCCAAAAATATTTTTTAAGAAAAATGTAATGATTATCACAACAACCATGACTGTTAATGTTGGCATTACACTATTATCTGCTTCTATTTTTGTTGTAATAAAATAATTTACTGAATTTTCTAAAAATAGTTTTATCTCTCCTATTCCTGAATAGACTGGTTTTTTTGTTATTTTTTTTGCATTCTGAAATAATACTTTTAGCATTGGTGAAAGTGCTACAAACGAAAGTGTTCCAAACAATGCATAAAATACGTTACTAATTATATTTAGAAACGCATATTTCTTATACGGTAACGCATATGGTATTAATCTTTTTAAATAATGATTCATTTATAAGTTTAGTTCTTTAATAATTCGTTGAATTTTTGCATCTAATTGTTGTTCTACTTCAATTGCATTTTCTTTTTTGTCTAGTGAAGTTTTTACACTAAAATAAAATTTTATTTTTGGTTCTGTTCCACTTGGTCTAGATGCTACTTTTGTGCCTTTTTCGGTTTCATAAATTAATACGTTTGATTTATCAATGGTAATTACTTCTTCGGTATTATTTATCAAATCTTTTTTTATTGAAGTCTGGTAGTCGTACAAATATTTTACTTTTTCGCCATCTATTTTCTGTAATGGATTGGCACGTATATCTACCATCATTTGCTTAATTTCTTCGGCTCCTGTAATTCCTTTTTTAACTACGGAAATTAGATGTTCTTTATAGAAT
Organism: Flavobacteriaceae bacterium; assembly: GCA_026988355.1. GTDB lineage: Bacteria > Bacteroidota > Bacteroidia > Flavobacteriales > Flavobacteriaceae > S010-17. The sequence continues at coordinate 20,273 of JALSLK010000034.1, read as the reverse complement.
TTGTGCTGTGTATATATTTCTAATAGTTTTTTATACAAAGTACTGCCTTCGTTTTTTGCTGTTGCTGCTATTTCACAAGCTAATAATGTTGCTGTAACGGCATCTTTATCTCTTACAAAATCACCTACCATAAATCCAAAACTTTCTTCGCCTCCTCCAATAAATTCTTGTTTGCCTTCTGCATCGCGAATCATTTTAGCAATCCATTTAAAACCCGTTAGTCCTACTTTGGTTTCTACGTTATAGCTTGCAGCGATATCGTTTACTAAATTGGTAGATACAATGGTTGAACCTATAAATTGCTTTCCATTTAATTTCCCAGCTTCTTTCCATTTTTTTAGTAAGAATTCTGCCAAAACGCTCATCATTTGATTTCCGTTAAGCAGTTTCATTTTATTATCGGTATCTCTAATTGCGATTCCAATTCTATCACAATCTGGATCGGTTCCAATAACAATGTCAGCTCCAATTTTTTCTGCTAAATCGGTTGCCATTTTTAATGCTTCTGGTTCTTCTGGATTTGGGGATTTTACTGTTGGAAAATCTCCATTTGGAACACGTTGTTCTTCCACAATATGCACGTCTGTATATCCTGCTTTTTTAAGTGCTTCTGGTATTATGGTTATTGATGTTCCGTGTAATGAGGTAAATACTATTTTTAGTTTTTCTCTATTTGTTGTTGTTGGAAATGTTCCATTTTTAATGGATGCATTTATAAATGAATTATCTATATCGTTTCCAATGTATTCAATTAAATCTTCGTTTGCTTCAAATTTTATTGCTTCGAAAGCAATGGCATTTATTTCTTTAATTATTTCGCCATCTTGAGGTGGTACTATTTGTGCTCCATCATTAAAATATACTTTATAACCGTTATATTCTGGCGGATTGTGTGATGCTGTTAATACGATTCCTACATCGCAGCCTAAATGTCTAACGGCATAAGATAATTCTGGTGTTGGTCTTAATTCTTCAAATAAAAATACTTGAATATTATTTGCAGAAAACACATTTGCTACTTCTTTAGCAAAATTTGCAGAGTTATGTCGGCAATCGTATGCAATTGCAATTTTTAGTTCTTTATTTGGAAATATTTTATGAAGATAATTAGCGATTCCTTGCGAGTTTTTGCCAAGCGTATATTTGTTTATTCGGTTGGTCCCAGCTCCCATAATACCACGCATTCCTCCAGTCCCAAATTCTAAATTTTTATAAAAACTTTCGGTAATATTATTTGTCTCAATAAGGTTTTGAACTTCCTTTTGTGTTGTTTTGTCAAAAGGTTCTTTTAGCCATGATTTTGCTATTTGCTCTATGTTTTCTTTATCCATTTTTGTATTATGTAATAAGAGTGTAAAGGTAGAAAAAAACTGTGTTTTATTGATTTGGTATTTGTAAAATTTACAAATTCAATTCTTCTTTAATTTTATACCGTTCTTGATTTTTGTTTGTACGCAAAATAATTTCTCCTAAAAATCCTGCTAAAAAAAGTTGTGTTCCAATAACCATAACTGTTAATGCAATATAAAACCAAGGGTTGTCGGTTACTAATTTTGCTGTTGTATGAAAATAAAAGACATGTAATAATTTATTTATTCCGATAAAACCAGCAACTATAAATCCGATACTAAACATAAAACTACCAAGTAATCCAAATAAATGCATTGGTCGTTTTCCAAATTTGGATAAAAACCAAATGGTTATTAAATCTAGAAAACCATTAAAGAATCGTTCTATACCAAATTTTGTTACGCCATATTTACGTGCTTGATGGATTACTACTTTTTCACTTATTTTTGTAAAACCTGCATTTTTTGCTAATACTGGTATGTAGCGATGCATTTCTCCATAGACATCTACATTTTTAACCACCTCATTTTTATATGCTTTTAGTCCACAATTAAAATCATGTAGTTTTAATCCAGAAGTTTTTCTTGCAGCTGCATTAAATAATTTTGAAGGTATATTTTTTTTAATTTTGGAATCGTAGCGTTTCTTTTTCCAGCCAGATATCAAATCAAAATCTTCTTTTTTTATAAGATGGTATAATTCTGGAATTTCATCTGGGCTATCTTGTAAGTCGGCATCCATGGTAATAACTACGTCTCCATTTGCAATTTTAAAAGCGGCATTTAATGCTTGCGATTTACCGTAATTTGTTTGAAATCGAATGCCTTTTACAAATTCATTTTTTTGAGATAACGCATTAATTGTTTTCCATGAGTTATCTGTACTACCATCATCTATAAAAAGTATTTCGTAGCTGTAATTATTGTTTTGCATTATTCGTACAATCCAATCGTGTAATTCTGGTAAAGATTCTACTTCGTTTAGTAGCGGAATGACTACGGATATATCCATTATTTGATTTATAAGTTATAAGATACGTCTTCTTTTTTTAGTATTAGACCTCCAATTAGCGAAATTATCGCTCCCATAAAAAGGCTTCCAATTATTGCCATTGTTGACATTGCAAATGGCGACATAAATATTTTAGAAAATCCCAATGCAGTTTCTATTTGATCATCACTCATATCAGGATTTTGTTCTAACATTTTTTCTTCTGCTACTACCATTATTTGATTCATCATATCTGGTTCTATAACGCTAAAAAACAGATAGGTGTAAATAGCACTAATTAACCCTCCAATAAGAGCAATACCAACACCGACTTTCATTGCTTGTCCGAGTGATAAAAAATTATTATTTAAGTCTCTATATTTTTTTATTCCCATAACAATTGCTGCAATAAAAATAATATAGCTGAGTGCTTTTATCCAAAAAGGTTGTTTCATAAGATCCATGCCAGAAGCATAAACTCCAACAGATAATAAAATAGATGCAACTCCTAATAGAAGGCCATAATTGATTATTGTCTGTTTTGCGTTAATTTGATTTTCCATGAGGTTTCGTTTTAAAGTTTAACAAAGATACTAATTGATTTATGGTATTAGTAGGAAAAAAATAAAAATAGTTACATTTTCTATTGTGTAATAAAAATAGCTTCGTACCTTTGCGGCGGCAAGTCCTACACAACTAGCTCCCTTTGAATCCTCCAGGGCGGGAACGCAGCAAAGGTATTAGGTTGTAGCAGTGTGATGTAGGTAGCTTGCCATTTTTATTTTATTTTAATTTGAAATGCTTCTTCTTTTTCAATTTTTCCAATTAAAAAATCATCTTTCATTACTTTTCCAACTCCTGCTGGTGTTCCTGTAAAAATAATATCTCCTTTTTTTAAGGTAAAAAATTGAGAAACGTAAGCGATTAGTTCGTCTATTTTCCAAAGCATATTTTTTGTATTTCCATCTTGTACAATCTTTGCATTATGAATTAATTGAAAACTTAGGTTATTTAAATCGAAATTTTCTTTTGGATAAAAATGTCCAATTACAGCACTTCCATCAAATGCTTTTGCTTTTTCCCAAGGCAATCCTTTTTCTTTTAATTTACTTTGTAATTCACGATCGGTAAAATCGATTCCTAAGCCTATTTCATCGTAATACTTAGCTGCAAATTTTTCTGCTATGTGTTTTCCTACACGGTTTATTTTTACCAAAATTTCTACTTCGTAATGTATTTCGTTAGAAAATGCTGGTATAAAAAAAGGCATTTTTTTTGGTAGTATTGCAGAATCTGGTTTCAGGAAAACTACTGGTTCTGTAGGTCTTTCGTTTGCTAATTCTTTAATATGATTGGCGTAATTCCTTCCTATACAGATTATTTTCATTTTTGTAAAAGTTTATTTGTTAAATCGTGATTTGTTTATTTGGATGTGTATAAATTAAAACGAATCGAAATAAATGAATAAATAATTTCTAAGGTATCCATTTCTTTTCAAAATTAGGCTTACGTTTTTCTAAGAACGCATTTCTACCTTCTTTTGCTTCTTCGGTCATATATGCTAATCTTGTTGCTTCTCCTGCAAAAACTTGTTGTCCAACCATACCATCATCTGTTAGGTTCATGGCAAATTTCAGCATTTTTATGGATATTGGTGATTTTGCTAAAATTTCTTGTGCCCATTCATAAGCTGTACTTTCTAACTTTTCGTGTGGTATTACGGCATTTACCATTCCCATTTCATAGGCTTCTTGTGCGGAATAGTTTCTTCCTAAAAAGAAAATTTCTCGAGCTCTTTTTTGTCCAACCATTTTTGCTAAATATGCAGATCCATAGCCTCCGTCAAAACTAGTAACATCGGCATCGGTTTGTTTAAAAATGGCATGTTCTTTAGATGCTAAAGTTAAATCACATACGACATGTAAGCTGTGACCTCCTCCAACTGCCCATCCAGGGACTACTGCTATTACTGCTTTTGGCATAAATCGAATTAATCGTTGTACTTCTAAAATATTTAGTCGATGATAACCATCTTCGCCAACATAGCCTTCTTTTCCTCTTGCTTTTTGATCTCCTCCACTACAAAAAGAGTAAATTCCATCTTTTGTCGATGGTCCTTCGGCAGATAATAAGACCACTCCAATACTAGTATCTTCGTTTGCATCGTAGAAAGCATCGTATAATTCGCTTGTTGTTTTTGGTCTAAAGGCATTTCTTACATTTGGTCTGTTAAAAGCAATTCTTGCAACACCATTAGATTTTTTGTAGGTAATGTCTTGATATTCTTTTACAGTTTTCCAATTTATTTTTGGCATAATTTTAGCTATTTAATACGTTGTAAAGATATAACATTTTGCTCGATAATTAGTTTAAGTATTAAAATATGGATTTTATTAGATATTAAAAAAATCATATTTTATTGAGCATTAAGTATAAATTTACTATTTTCGAGATTTAATAATAAACAATAGAAATAGAGAATGAAAAATATATTTTCTTTTATAGTGCTGCTATTTTTTAGTACTGTAATTTTTTCACAAAAAAGTGAAGTAAAACAATTTCAATCGGAAGAATTAGGAACTACTAGAATTTTAAAAATTCACATTCCGAAATCCTATAAAAAAGATGGCGATAGAGTATACACATTGACTATTGTTTTGGATAGCGAATATCTATTTGATGTTTATGTTGCAAATGCAAAGTTATTTGCAAATAAAGATAAAGCACCTGGGCAAATTATTGTTGGTATTGCCCAAAACCAAGATAAAGAAAGGTATACAGATTGTGAATTCGATAAAATTAGCAGTATGCCTACTAAAAAAAGTACGCAATTTTATCGTTTTATACGAAATGAAGTGCTTAATTATATGGAGGATAATTATAGAATTTCTCCTTTTAAGACGATTGTTGGAAATACACTTACCGCTAACTTTATCAATTATTTTTTACTAGAGAGAGAACCTGCATTTCATGCTTATGTTAATTTAAATCCAAGTTATGCATTAGATATGAGAGCTATGTTGCACGACAAAATTCCTACCTTAGAAAACAATACATATTACTATATTATTTCGGGAGATTATAATAAAAAAAGTAAAAAACTTGTTGATGAAGTTGATAATTTATTAATAGCATCTCAAAATGAAATGTTTGATTATCATTACGATGAAATGAACAACTCTACTAAAGTAGCATCTATTGGACAAGGTATTGCTAGTTCGTTGGCATTTATTTTTGATCAATATTCTGCTATTTCTAAGCAAGAGTATAAAGATAAAATAGCAAATTTAAGTCCACCAGAAGCCATTGAGTATTTAGAAAAAAAATATGTGGAGATAGAATATTTATTTGGGACAAATATTAAGATTAGAGAGCGCGATATTTATGCTATTGAAGGTATTATTATCGATAAAGAAGATGGCGATTACTTAGAGGATTTTGGTAAAATGATTAATCGTTTATATCCAGAATCTCCAATTGGCGATTATTATATTGGTAAATATTACGAAATAGGTAAAGATTATAAACGAGCTTTAAAATACTATAAAAATGGTTTTGTAAAAATTGATGACGCTGATCCTAATAAAGATGGATATTATCAAAATGTAGAGCGTGTTTTAGAACTTCGTAAAAAGAGTAATGAACCAGAGCCAGAAGAAGAATACGAGGATGAAGATGGAGATAAAAAAAACAATCCAGAAGACGAAGAAAACAATAAAGAGAAAGGCGAAGATAATAAAGAAGAATAAAACAATGTTTAATAAAATTCAAAATATAATGAAACAATTTTTAATAACTATAGTGTTTGTATTGCTATCTATTTCTATTTTTTCACAGAAAGAATATACATTTCAGGATGTTATAGATATCGAATCATCCTCCGTTAAAAGTCAAGGGAAAACAGGTACTTGTTGGAGTTTTTCTACCTCTTCTTTTATTGAAAGTGAAATTTTTAGATTAACAGGAGAGCAAGTTGATATTTCCGAAATGTTTTCTGTAAGAAACACGTACGATGATAAAGCTTGGAATTATGTAATGCGCCAAGGAAAAACGCAATTTAGTGAAGGTGGTTTAGCACACGATGTTATGAATTCTATTAGAGATAATGGATTAGTGCCAGAAATTGTATTTAGTGGTGTTAAGTTTGAAGATAAAATATACAATCACAGTAAGATAATACCAGAAATGAAACATGTTTTAGATGAATTTATTAAAAACGATAAAGATTCTAAATATCCAAATTGGAAAAAAGAAACTTCTAAAATTTTAGATGTTGAGATTGGTAAAAAACCAAAAGAATTTGATTATGAAGGAAGTTCGTATACACCATTTTCTTTTGCAAAAAAATTTAAAATTAATTCAAATGATTACGTTACTCTAACGTCTTTTACACAAGTGCCGTTTTATACAAATTTTGTTTTAAACATACCAGATAATTTTTCGAACGGAAGTATGTATAATTTGCCTATTGATGAATTGGTTTTTGTAGTTACTAATGCTTTGGCAAAAGGATTTACTATTGCTTTGGATGTCGATGTCTCTGAAAAAACTTTTTCTGCAAAATATGGTAAAGCAATATTACCAAAAAATGAAGAAGACAATCTCAAATCGATGACAGAGATTGTTGAAGAAAGTATCGTTAGTCAAGAATACCGTCAAGAAGAATTTGAAAACTATAACACAACTGATGATCATTTGATGCATATTGTTGGAATTGTTAAAGACCAAAACGAAAATAAATATTTCAAGATAAAAAATTCTTGGGGAAGTAATAGTAATCGTGTTGGAAACGATGGATATATTTATATGAGTCTGCCATATTTTAAGTTAAAGACCATTTCTGTTCTTTTGCATAAAGATGGTTTGTCAAAAAAAATAAAGAGTTTTTTGCATTTTAATTAATTCGCAATTCATACCAATTCAATTTCAAAATGTGCTAAATAGATTTGAAATATTTTTATGTTTTACAATCTTAAAATTTTAAGTATAACATAGCTATGGTTTAAATTTAAAGTGCAGTAAGAGGTGAAAAGATAAATAATTTATAGCGTATTTTGATGTTGAGTTGGAATAATACCAAGTTGGGATCAAAAAAAACTGCAAACTAAAAATTAGTTTGCAGTTTTTTTTATCATCTTTTTAGTAAACATTTTGTTTGCCAAATTTTACACATAATAGATAATAGAACATCGCTCTATATTTATTTCTGTTAGAAGTACCTAATTGCTTACAAACTTCTTGGATTGCCTCGTCTAATTTTGGGCCATCTTTTAAACCTAATTTTTTAATCAAATAATTGTTTTTTACAGTTTCTAATTCACTTGCTTGTCCACAAGCTACAGAAGCTGCGTCTTTGTTGTAAATAGATGGTCCACATCCAATAGTAACTTTTGTTAATAAATCCATATCGGCACTAACTCCAGCTTTGTCTTTTAATTCTTTTGCGTACAATGCAATTAAATCATCTCTTTTACTCATAATTTTTTACTTTAAAATTGATTAATAAATATATTTGCTTTTATAACTTCCCAAATGTAGTGAAATATAGGCTAAAATAGAAATAAGTTTTAATTAATTATTAACTTTCTAATATTTTAAAGTATTCATTAAGAATACTATCGTTTCGTTTTCTAGGTGTAAAAATCTCTAAAAGTTTTGGTTTTTTACTATGATTATAAAATGTATTTAATTTTTTATTTAGGTCTCCTAAATTCGTTGCTTTATGATAGCTTATATGATGCATTTTACATAGATACTCCGCTGTTAATTTATGTGTAGTTTCAAAGAAATCTAAAGCATTGGTAGTTTTTGGACCTGGAATAAATCTAAAAATTCCGCCACCAGAATTATTTAAAATAATAATTCTAAAATCATTTTTTATGTAATTATTCCAAAACGCATTATTATCATAAAAAAAACTAATGTCTCCAGTAATAAAAATTGTTTTTCTTGCAGAAGCGTATGCGGCTCCAATTGCTGTAGATGTACTGCCATCGATACCACTTGTACCTCTATTGCAGTAAACTTGTAGAGTGTCGTCTAAATTAAATAATTGTGAATATCTAACGATAGAACTATTTGCAAGTTGTAAATTGTAATTTTTAGGAATGGATTTTAATATCAAATCAAATGCTTTTAAGTCGGAAAATTTTGCTTTGTGTAAGAAGATTAGATGTTTTTTTTCTCTTTTTGTTTTTAATGTTAAAAAGGTCGTTTGAAAGTTACTTCTATTATTTTTTGTTAAAAAGAAAAATTGACTAAAGAACAATTCTGTGGACATAGCGAAATGATGTGTAAGACAATGGTATGTGTCTGGAGCATTTTTTTTACCAATGTGCCAATGATTTTTGGGTTGGTATTTACGTAGAAAATGTTTTATTTTTTTAGAGATAACCATTCCACCAAATGTTAATAGTATGTCTGGTTTTAAATTAGAGAGTTCTTCGTGCTTTAATGGCGCAATTAATTTATCAATTCCGTTTATAATTTTGGAATTATAAAGATTTGAAGTTGTCTCTGTTAAGACCAACACACTCTCATCTTCTAAGATATGATTTATTTGTATTTGAACTAATTCTGAAGGATTATGAACACCAATTAATACCATTTTCTTTTTTGACTTGTTCCAAATAGTTGCAAATTTACTAAGCTCGTCCACATCCATAGGTTCTTCGTCTAGTAATGTTGTTTTTTTAAAAGGTATGATTTCTGGAAAATGAATGGCTTTGTCTGTGGTTTCATATAAAGGTTCGTCAAACGGAATATTGATATGTACAGGTCCATTTTCTTGTATACATTTGGTTATTGTTTTATTTACGAGATTAAAATTATGTAGTAAAAAATCAATTTTTGAATGAATGTCTTCTTTTAAATTAGCAGACATTACTATGTGATTTTTAAATACATTTTTTTGATTGATGGTTTGTCCATCTCCAATATTTAATAAATGTTTTGGTCTATCGGCAGATAATATAATTAATGGAATATTACTATAATACGCTTCGGCGATTGCTGGATAATAATTTAATAATGCAGATCCAGATGTGCAAACTAATGCAACTGGCTTTTTACTTTGTTGTGCAATACCTAAGGCAAAAAATGCAGCAGAACGTTCGTCTACAATACTTAAAGATTTTATATTCGGATTGTTGTGAAAACCAATGCTTAGCGGTGCATTTCTAGACCCTGGAGATATAATTACTGTTTCGATTCCTTTGGTTTCACATACATGAATTATTAATTGCGCTATGGTATTTTTTGGATAAATCATTTTTGTAAATCTTGATTTATTAATATTTTTTTTATTGTTGTTGCTTTAACAATGGTTTCTTGATATTCTTTTTCTGGATTGCTATCTTTTGTTATTCCTCCACCAATATAAAGCGATATGCTATCCTTATTAATTTTCATACAGCGCAAATTTACAAAAATAGCACTTTGCTTTTTTGTAAAATTATATGCATGATTTTCTATATTTCGTTTGTTTTTTTGTTGTTGTCTGTTGTCAATTTTAAAATTTAATTCGCCTAAAAAACCAGTATAATATTCTCTGTCATACGATTCGTTTTTAATAATGAATTGTTTTGCGATGTCTTTAGGTAATCCACAGACAGCAGGAGTTGGATGTAATGCTTTTATAACGGATTCTAAGGAATTAAGATTATCCAATCTGCCAGAGATATTTGCGCATAAATGTACCATATTACCTGCTTTTACTGTAAAGGGTTTTGTTATTTGATAATTTATTTTTAACTTTTCTAATTGTCTAGTAATATAATCGGTTACAAATTGATGCTCTTGTTTTTCTTTTTCTTCCCAAATAACATCTAATGTATGGTCATAAATTTGTGTGCCTGCTAAAGACATGGTTTTAAAATTATTATTGTTGGTTTTAATTAGAGTTTCTGGCGTGGCACCTAGCCATAATCCAATTTTTGGATGATACCATAGATATACGAATGCGGATGTATAGCTTTGTAATAAATTTTTAAATGTATTTAAACAATCAAATGTAGTATTATTTAATGTTTCTTTTCGAGATAAAACAATTTTAGATATTTTTTTTTGTTTTATAAAATCTATACCATTTTTCACTAAACTAATGTGCTCTCTTTTTTGTGAAGGGGTATTTTTAGGTGTAAAAGTATTTCTTTTAATAGGAGATTCCGAAAAGATATAATGTTCTATATTACAGTTTTTTAAATCGTAACATATTGTCTTTTTTAAATCATCGAAAGGAGCAAATACAAAACCACTTTGCGAAAAGTTGTTTAGAAAATGAACTTCAGCATCTTTTTGATGTAAAAATTTTACTGTATTTGAATTGGGTTTGCGATAACTTACAAAAGGCGTTTTTTGCTGAATAGCATCCGTAATTTTAAGGTAAAGTGTTGCAATTTCTGCTATCAATTTTTACTTATTTGGCAAAACAATATTTGTTAACTTGCAAAGTGAAATTAATTCGCCATCTTCATCTTCAATTCGGATTTCCCATAGATGTAATGTTTTTCCTTGATTAATCATTTTTGCAACGGCTTTAACAATACCATCTTTTTTACTTTTTATATGATTTGCGGTAATTTCGATACCTCTAATTTCAAATTCGCCATTATCAATAAATAAATGCGATGCAGCTCCACCAAGCGTTTCCGCCAATGCAACAGACGCTCCACCATGAAGTAATCCGTTAGGTTGTAATACTCTTTCGTTTACGGGCATTGTAGCTACCAAATAATCTACACCTACTTCTGTGTAAACGATTCCAAGTGTTTCCATTAAAGTTCCTTTTGAGGACATGTTTAATAAGTGAAGAATTCTCTTTTCGGGCATATTAAAGTTATTAGGGATACAAATGTACTACTTTTACTTTTACTTTTAAAATTTAATCTTAATTTTGCACTAAGTTATTAATATTACAAATGTATAAATTTAGAATAATTTTAGACACCAAAGAAGATGTAATACGGGAGATTGCTCTTTTACGTGATTTTACTTTAGAAGATTTGCACCAAACCATTGTTAATGCGTTTGGTTTTGATGGTATGGAAATGGCCTCATTTTATCATACAGATGCAGAATGGAATCAGGAAGAAGAAATTCCGTTATTTAATATGAGCGAGCAAGTTGGTGGTTTATCGCAAATGAGTGATTATAAACTGGATGTTATTTTTAATAAACAGCATAATAAATTACTCTATGTTTATGATTTTTTAAACCTTTGGACATTTTTTGTGGAGTTTATTTCAGAATTTCATGAAGTGGAAGAAAAATCGGTGCCATTGTTGCTTTTTTCTTTAGGAGATCTGCCCAAAGAAGCACCAAAAAAAGAATTTGAAGCTCCTCCTACTGATGAAGAAGACGAACTTTATAATGATGATTATGATAGTTTTTATTATTAACCCAAGTTCTACTAATACCAATTAAATTTCAAAATGCGCTAATAGATTTGAAATATTTTGATGTTTTATAATCTTGAAATTTTATGCATAGCATATCTACGGTTTAAATTTAAAGTGCAGTAAAATGTGAAAAAATAAATTTTGAAATGGAGTTGGTATTACGCTTAAAATTACCACGATATGGATTTTTTATTGGTTAAATTAATACCAAATAGATAAAACCATCTAAAAATTATTTTTAGATGGTTTTGTATTTAAAAGTATATTTAGATTATTGAAAAAACATATCAGTACATGTTGTATTTCTATTGTTATCTGATATACATCGTTAATCTCTAAAGTAAATATCTATTTAGTGTAGTATCAATCTGGTACACATCCAGGTAGACAATACCAACTTGGAGTACAATTTGTACATTGTTTATCATGTATATAGCATAAAATATCCCAATACCAACAACATCCAGAATAATTTCCACAGCAGCCCCAATCTGTACCACATCCTAATGGACACCACCATCCACAGCCTTTTTCAGGTCCGTTATTATTATAATTTTGTGTGTATTCTAATGCATAAATAAATTTATCTTTTTCTACAAAGAAGCTGTAAACTTTGTCAAATCTAACATACTCATCTTGTGTATTATTTATATAGTTGATTAGAAGCTTGGAACTAGAATGCTTTAAAAATGCTAAATTTTCATCTTGTGCACTTTGTATTGCAGCTTTAATATTACTAATTTTCATATAATAATCTTCTTGGCAATAAAATCCTGTTTTATCTACTAAATAACCAGGATGTAAAGTACAATCGCAAGTTTCATTTTCTTCTTCTAAACTTCTTTTTTTAGAATTTAAAATGGAATTGTGAAAAAACACAGAATTTAATTTTAATTTAATATTCTCTCGACCATATTGTTGGAATATCTCATCCATAAAACTTTTATATTCTTCACTAAATTTAGTATAATCAGCTAAATTTAAATCAAAATTTAAATCATTAGCAATACGGATAACTTTATTAGCTTGATATACTTTATAAGCACTTCTAGCGGTATTAACGCTAAAATCTGTTTTGTAAATAATTTTATTATTATTTACAATACTAAATGTAGAAGTAATCACATTATTTGAATTTTTTACTTTAAATAAAAAAGTATTATTATCAAAATTTTGAGATACTTCTAGAGCGCTTTTGTCAAACTGAATTGTTTGTAAAGCGTTAGATTCGGTTTGTTCTTGCTCTGTAATGCTTTCTTCACTACATCCTTGAAAAAGAGTAAGTGCAATAATTACAAAGCTTAGCAATAATAATTTTGGTTTTTTTAAATGTTTCATAATTTAAGATTTAAGTTAGTATTCATTATAATTTAACGAACAACTAATAATGTAAACGATGTAATTATACAATTCTAGTTAGTTCCCCTTTGTTCGTAAATATAAGAATAAAAAAAATTAATATCTTTTTTTCTTCAATTTTTTTTTCTTTTTATTGGATTTATTCGGAAATTCTGATGGTAAACTTAATTGTTGATGGCGTTTATTTTTTGGTAAAACACTTTTATATTTTTTCGATTTACTTTGTTTGCTCGTATTTTTTGTAGGCAATAATTTTTCTAATAAATCGATTCGTTTTACTTTGGAAAGTGTATTTCTAATCCAATTTTGATTCTCTTTTTTATACCAGAAGAAAAAACGATGTTGATCTTCTCTTTCTTTTTTTGTTCGTGGTGTGTTTGTTTTTTTTAATGTATATGGATGGTAACCACTATAGTATATTACTGTAGCGACAGTCATCGGAGTAGGAGTGAAGCCTTGTACTTGTTCTAGTTGAAAGCCCATATCTTTAGTTTCGGCTGCTAGATTTGCCATGTCTTCCAATTCGCTTGCTGGATGGCTGGAAATAAAATATGGAATGAGTTGTAGATTTAATTTTCGCCTTTTGTTAATTTCATCAAATCGTTTTTTAAATTTATGAAAATATGTAAAAGAAGGTTTTCTCATTAGCTTTAATACAGGATCGGATGTGTGTTCTGGCGCAACTTTTAATCTTCCAGAAACATGTTTTGTCATTACTTCTTCTGTATAGGCATCTAATTCTTTTGGATCTGCATTTTTATTAAACTCAGGTACTAACATATCGTGTCTGATACCACTTCCTATAAAAGATTTTTTTATTTTTGGATGTTTGTCTACTGCTTGATAGATTTCTGTTAATGGCTTATGTGATGTGTCTAAATTACTGCAAATTACTGGATTAATACAGGATGGAGCGACACACTTATCACAGATAGACTGTATTTTTCCTTTCATTTTATACATGTTTGCCGAAGGTCCTCCAATGTCGGAAAGATAGCCTTTAAAATCGGGCATGTTAGCTACTTTATCTACTTCTTTTAAAATAGACTCTTTACTTCTACTTGCAATAAATTTTCCTTGGTGTGCCGAAATGGTACAAAAGCTACAACCTCCAAAGCATCCACGATGGATGTTTATGGAGAATTTAATCATTTCAAATGCAGGTATTGGTCCTCTTTTTTTATATTTTGGATGTGGTAATCTGGTAAAAGGTAAATCAAAGGATGCATCAATTTCCTTTTCGGTCATTGTTGGATATGGAGGATTAATTACGAGTGTATTATCTTCTATATTTTGTAATATTCTACTGCCAAATATTTTGTTGGATTCTTGTTCAATCACTTTAAAATTAGCGGCAAATTTTTTCTTATCGCTTAGACAAATTTCATGAGAGTTAATTTCAATGTCTTTCCAATTTTTATTTTTTTGTAGTTTTTCGTCTTTCTTTTTTAAATAAGCGGTTTGTTTAATGGTCGTTAAAGAAGCAAATGGAACCCCTTTTTGTAATAAATTTACTATTTCTCTTAACGGTTGTTCTCCCATACCATAAACTAATAAATCGGCATTTGAATCTGTTAGAATATTTGGTTTTAGTTTATCGCTCCAATAGTCGTAATGTGTAACTCTTCTTAATGACGCTTCAATTCCTCCAATGACAACTGGAGTGTTTGGAAATTTTTCTTTAAGAATTTTTGAATATACAGAAGTTGCATAATCTGGTCTAAACCCTTTGTCTCCATTTGGAGTATAAGCATCTCTATCTCGTTTCCATTTGTTTGCAGTATAATTACTTACCATAGAATCCATTACACCAGCAGTAACAGCAAAAAACAGCTTGGGTTTTCCTAGTTTTTGAAAATCTTGTAAGTTGTCATGAACACTAGGTTGTGGTACAATTGCTACTTTTAAGCCATAGCTTTCTAAAATTCTGCCAATTACAGCAGGACCGAACGATGGATGATCCACATAGGCATCTCCACTAAACAAAATTACGTCTAATTCTGTCCAACCTCTAAGTTTAACTTCTTTGTTGGTTGTAGGTAACCAGTTAGAAAGCCTAAGTTCTTTTTGCATGTTGCAAAAGTAGTGAAATTATGGTATCTAATGCTTGTTATATTGTCTATTAAAAATTAAGGGCTACTTAATTTTAATTACGATAGGTTCAATATTGCTTAATCGTCCTCCAGAACTTGAAATAACACGAATATCATAAATTTTTATTCGTTGATTTTTACGAACTTTTTGTAATGCTTTTTTTGCTCTAGCGTCTAATTTGCTTCCTTTTACTCTTATTGGAGGTTGTCCTTCAATTTTTATGGAGAAACTAGCAGCTTTATATTTTTTATTGGTTTCGTAATGTTTTGCACCAATTGGATATCTAGCTAGTGCGCTTTTGGATAACCTTAAATATCCAAAATCATCTTTAATGGTACCTTCTAGTTTGACCTTTGTTTCGTCGAATGCAGCGGCGGGTTCTACTACTCTTTTAGGTTTAGGTTTGTTTGGTGCAGATGTTAGTATCGGAGCAGGATTTTCTGGGTTGTTACCATCAAATCTATATTTTCTAATAACCGAATAACTACTATTAAATCGTATTTGTACAGGTTGTCCTTCTTCTATTACAGTAAATACTCCAGCTAATGGATGTTCTCCAGGACCTCCTGCATTAAAGTTTAGACTAACTTCACCTTCACTAAGAAATTTATCATCTACTTTTATTCCGTTTACAATTACATTTTCGGGAGTTACCGAGGTATCGTATCTACCTAATAAAATCTTACCAGTTACTCTTTCTCCTTCTAAATATGCATTTTTATTGAGTTGTACAATTCCAATAAAATTACGCATTGCGAGTTCTCTTTCAAATTCGCCACTTATCATAGATAATAATAATTCGGATTGAATTAATTTGATATCTGTTTGCATTTGCGAAATATTGGTAATAGAGGTTATTGCAGGAAAACCTTTAAATTTTAAGTTTAGCCATGGAATACTTTCTCCTTTTTTTCCTATAATTGTTTTCGTTCTAAAACGAGCATTTACTAAAGATGATATAGATGCAAAACCACGTCCTAAGGCACTTGCAATATCTGTTTTAAAGCGATTTATTCGATCTATGAATTCTTGACCATCTGCAGTTGGTTCGTCTTTAATAAAAAATAGTTTATCTAGAAAATCACTACTACTTAGTTTTTCATATTGCGATCGGTCTTCTCCTTTTTCAAAATGTGCATCGTAAATTTCATCTTTTACATCTTCTAAATAATTATAAAAATCACTAGTGATTCGATTTACTTTTTCGGAACGATTTTTTAATGGTTCAAACTTTTTAGGATCTTTTAGTATATTGGCATCTAGTACTTGTTGCTGTGTTTCATTTCTAACAGTAAGTACTTGATTTGATTCTTCTAACTTTTCGTTCATAAAACCAAAAGCAGCAATTACCTTTTTATCTTTACATGAAGATAAAATTATTAAAAGTAGGATAAATAAAAAAAGAGTAGTCTTTTTCATATAAAAAATAATTGTAATTACGGCGTGCAATTTAGTATTTTTTTTACTGTTAACAATTTATTATTTTAAATAATTTACAACTACCTGTATATAAATAAATTAAGAGTGTGTTATTATTTGAGTTATTAACAATTCAAATAAAATTAAAATACTTAAATGTAAAATAATCCTTAAATATTAAAGTCTAGTTAGTATATTCGCAATATGTCTAAAGTAAAGTCTTATACGGTAAATGAAGCTACAAAATTATTAGAGCGATATTGTATTTATCAAGATAGATGTCATAAAGAGGTTTTGTTAAAATTAAAAAATTTACAAATGATTGATGTAGCTAAAGAAGTGATTATTTTACACTTGTTAAAGCATGATTTTTTAAATGAAGAACGATTTGCAAAAAGCTATGTAAGAGGGAAATTTCGTATCAATAAATGGGGAAAAAATAAGATTGTCAAAGAATTGAAATGGCGAGGTATTAGTACGTATAATATAAATACAGGTTTAAAAGAAATTGATATAAATGATTATATGGATACCATAGTAAAGTTAGCAAATAAAAAAAGACTTTCGATTAAAGGAGAAAATGGTTTTATTATTAGAAAAAAAATATTTAATTATTTATATAATAAAGGCTTTGAAACTTCATTAATAAATGAAACTTTGAATGTACTAAAATAACAAAGTCCCATTTCTAAAGTTAGAAATGGGACTTTGTTCTAAAATTTTAAATTAATTTTTAAGAAACTTTTTTGCTAAGGTCTGTCCATTTTCTAAAGAAACTTTCACAAAAATAATAGTACCTTTATTTACGGTAGTATTTACTTTAAAATGATTAAGATTTGGATTGGTTTCTACAATAAGTTTTCCTAACAGGTCATAAGCTTTAAAGTTAATTATCTTGCTATTGTTTAACATTTTTACTTCGAATTGTGTGTTGTTTATATTCGTGATAATTAAGTTGTCGTTATTTTTTATATTTGTATCATTTATTGCTAAAATTGTTCGAGAAAATAACAATTCGAATCTAGTATTAAAAGTACCAGTTGAAGTATTAAATACATAATTTGCTATTTTTAAATCGTGTATTGTATTTAGCAAGTTATCTTTTAAATATACATTTGTGTCTTCTAAATTTTTAAAATGGTCGATACTAAATGTTAAGTTCGTAACGTTATCGTTGTTTACATAATATCCAAGAGGGATCGTTATGTCGTTTTGAAATACTCCTCTATTGTCTACTGCTAATCTATCGTTTGTATCTGTTAAACTATAAATTGAAATACCATAATTACTTCCTAGTCTTTTAGCGTCGGCTTGGTTGTTGTAACTTGGTGTGCCATTTTCGCTAAATACAAATAAAGATTGGTTAAAATAACCAATTGTACTTGTTAAGTTTAACCATAGTTTTTCTGTATTGGAATTGATAGGTCTTCTAAAGTCTGTATTATTTGCTATATCTCGCATGGAGTTATCAAATACTAAATCTGCTGGACTAGCAACGTTTGCAGTAGCAAAGAACCCTTGTCCACTAGCAATGTATCCGCTATGTGTTGCATTTGGTCCGCTAGAAGCTGCATTTGTACAATTTAAGTTTGATGCACAAACAATATAATCGTTATTTACCCAATCTCCATAACTAGTTGCACCTCCACCAATAGCAGAATCGTGATTCCAAATATAGATACCACCTAATTGTGCATTTTTCTGAAATAATAAATTTGAATTTATTGCAGATGGATACGGGTTTCCTACTAGTGAGCTACTTGCATCTGTTGAATCTGGTGCATTTGCTACCTCAAAATACATCGGATGCGTTTTAATACCATTATTAAATGGACCTGTAAAGGTTGTTGTTGGAGTTGCATTGGTTGTGCTACTTGTTGGTTGTACAATATATCCTGTTGCAGGTATCATTACTGTATTTACATCTGTTATGTGACTCCAATCTTGTGTTGCTCCAACAAAATTCCATAAATATCCCATATCTGCCCAAGCATTAAAACTGTTTAATGTTGTAGATTCCGCAGGAGACGAAAAGTAAGTAAATCGATCTCCATCTACCAAATTGGTTGTAGTAATATCTGTATTAAATGTACCTGTTCCGTTTACTGTTGCGTTGTCGTATATTTGGACTACGGAGCCTTGGTTTAATACATGAATAATACCTTTATTTGTGATGCTATCAAGTACTTTTAAATAACTTCCTGCCGCAATAGTAAGTGTTGCTCCATTGCCTACTTCACATCTACATGCATTAATGTTTGCTGTACCTGTATTGTAGCTATCTGTAAAAAGTGCTTTGGTTGTTTCGTTTGGTACTCCATTACTCCAACCACTTGCAGTAGTATATGTTGTTATTCCTGTACAAGGGCAATTAGAAAGGTGTGTTCCTAAACCTGTAACAATGTCTTGTGTTAAAGAATCCCATTCTAAAGTATCATAGTTCGTATTTGGAAATGCTACGGTTTTTTTTCGTACTAGTGTTTTATCTATTCCGAAATTTGCACTACTACCAATGGTACCAATTACATCGATATTTGCACCTAATTTTCGTAATACAACAGCATCACTTCCATTGAAACTGAGATTGCCAACTGTTTGGTTTGGGGTTCCAGACCAAATATTCGCAGAAGAATGCTCAATAACATATACATTATTTGAATGGATTAACGCTCCTGTTGTAAATGAAATTGTTGTTGATGGAGTACTATTTCCATTAGAATATATTACTATTTGATAATCTGTTAAATTTATACTTGCTGTTGTTGGATTAAAAATCTCTAAATATTTGTTATTACTACTTCCTTCTATATATTCTGAAAAAAATAGTTCGCTACATCCTATTGGTGCAGCAGTTATATCAAAAGCAGCACTTGTAATAGTTGGTGTTGTTATTCCTGCACTATCTGTTATTACTAAGGTAACTCCTGTTGTTGGTCCTGTAAATTCGATGTTATTAAAGGTCATTTCTCCATTAGTTGGAGTACCATCTGTTGTTGTTGTGGCTGCTAATGTTGCTCCTCCTAAGGCAGTTAGAGTAGCGGTTGCTCCTAATCCATCGTAGTCCACATCAATATTTCCATTTGCATCTGTATATATTACGGTAACTGCTGGAGTCATAACCATATTTTCTTCTACATCTGTTGGTTGTTGTGTAAATTGTAGTTCGGTTGCTTCTACATCTACTGTAAAGTCATTCGAGTTAAAATTTCCTAATAAGAAAGAACTAGCAAAATCACTTCCAGAAGTATCTGCTGTAAATCCGTGATTTACCCCTTCTACCATAAACGACAGAACGTCGTTATCAATAATATTAGAAGTATTTAAATAAACTGCAATTGCAATATCTTTAGTTCCTCCATCGGCAATTACTAAATCTGTATTTGCCAAAGTAATATCTATAAAGGCATCTGTAATATTAACAGCAGTTGGAGTTAAAAAATTGATACCATCATCCATTAAAATTCCTTGAATTACATTAGACCAAATTGCAGTATTTGTTGTGTGTGGTTTAATTCTAATATTGGTAACTTTTGTTGATAAACCATCTCCAGACGCTTGGTCTTCGATAGTCATTTTAAATACGTCAACAGCATTATTTGCATCTGTATTTGTTATTGATGATATGGTTGTTCCTAAAGGTTGTGTCGCATCATATACTTCGGT
>JALSLK010000033.1 GCA_026988355.1 Flavobacteriaceae bacterium | reverse complement strand
CTTGTCCAAAACTAAAATTTATTCCAAAAAATAGAAGGAATATAAGGATGCTGTTTATTGTATTTTTCTTCATAATAAAGGGAGGTATATTGTGTTTCTTATTCTTTTATAAATTTTTTGGTTATTGTTTGTCCATTTTCAAGAAATACTTTAAAAAATAAAATGCTTCCTTTTTGGATGTTTGTTTTTATTTGGATATTCTCACTATTAGTATTTGTTTCTAAAACTAATTTACCTAAAGGATCGTATCCTTTAATATTTTTTATTTTTTTAGTGTTTAACATTTTAAAACAAATTGCATCATTTTGATTGGTAACCATTAAACTATTTGTTCTAGTAGTATTATTTTCTATGCTTAATACATTTCTAGAAAAGAATAATTCAAATCGATTTTCGTAAATACCTGTATTAGCTATTGCAAAGGTATAATCTGAAATTTTTAAATCGTGTGTTATTTGTAATAAATTATCTTTTAAATAGACATGTACTCCATCTAAATTTTCAAAATGATCGATACTAAATGTTAAACTTGTTACGGTATCGTTATTTAGATAAAATCCTACGGGTACGGTAATATTTGTCTGAAAAACACCGCTATCATCTACTGCTAAGCGGTAATTTGTATCTACTGCTAATCCGTAAAAAGCCAATCCATAGTTGCTTCCTAATCTTCTTGCATCTGCTTGATTGTCGTAGTTTGGAGTTCCGTTAGTACTAAATAAGAATAGAGCTTGGCTAAAATATCCGTTAGTGCTTGTTAAGTTTAACCATAATTTTTCTATATTTATGGTAGGTCTTCTAAAATCGGTATTATTTCCTGTAATTCGCATGGCATTATTAAATACTAAATCCGCAGGATTCGTAGTATTTGCTGTTGCGAAGAACCCTTGTCCGCTAGCTATATAACCACTATGAGCAGCATTTGTTCCGTTTGAGGGAGCGTTTGTACAGTTATTACCAGCTGCACATACAATATAGTCGTTATTCATCCAATCGCCATAACTATTTGTGCTATTTCCAAGAGCAGAATCGTGATTCCAAATATAAATTCCTCCTAATTGTGGGTTTTTTTGAAATAATATATCGGAGTTTATTGCAGATGGGTACGGATTACCAACTAATGTACTACTAGCATCGGTTGCATCTGGTGCTCCTGAGACTTCGAAATACATTGGTTGGGTTTTGATTCCATTATTAAATGGACTATTAAAAGTTACAGATGGACTTATATTTGTACTTCCATTAGCAGGTTGTACAATATATCCAATTGCTGGAGTCATTACTGTATTTAAATTTGTTATATGACTCCAGTTTTGTGTACTTCCTACGAAGTCCCATAAGTAACTCATATTTGCCCATGTACTAAATGTATTGAGCGTTGCATTTTCGGTAGGAGAAGAAAAGTAAGTAAATCTATTGTCGTCTACTAAGTTCGTGGTTTTTATTTTGACTTTAAATGTTCCTGAACCTGTTACGGTTGCATCATCATAAACTTGCACGAGAGATCCTTCGTTTCTTACTACTATTGTTCCGTTGTTAAGAATATTATTTTTAACTTTGAGATAATTATTTGATGTAATAATTATTTTTTTTCCAGAATTAACTCTGCAATTGCATGCTTCTATACTTCCTCCATTTGTATTTGTGTTGTATAAAGCTTTAATTACAATATTATTTTCTTCTGTGGGCGTATGCGGAGACCAAGTGCCACTTTGCCAAATTACGGTTTCTAAATTATCACATTTACAGTCGTCGTTTGCTAATCGAGGAGTTCCAAAGTCCATTGCATTATATGCAGAAGTTGCTTTGCACCAATTGGTACCATTATCGTTTAATATGCTAGTGTATTTGGTATCTCTTAGCGTTAATGAGTTGCCGTTAAATGTAGGGAAATTTAATGCACTACTATATCTTACTGCATCAATTTCGGTTGTGTTATACATTAAAATAACTTCGTCTGTAACATTTGCTAATTTGAATTGTGTTCCAGAGTATTTATAATTTTCATCGACATGACCGTTTACTGCGTAACTAGCATTTCTACTAAGTACTGCATAACCATTTGCAGGAACAATTAAATCGGTTGCTATTGTATGTGAATCGGATCCGTCATCTTTTATTGTCCAATTTTTCATGTTAATATCACTACTTGTGGTGTTATATACCTCAAACCATTCTCCTTTTACATCTGTAACAAAGGTTGGATTAGGCATTATTTCTGTTATGATAATATCTCCAATATTTTGTCCATCAGAAAAAAATATTCCAAATATAAAGAGTACTAAAAATAAGCCGTTTTTTGTTTTTTTTTCCATCTCTCTATTTTTATAATAAGATTTAAAAATCTTACAGAGAACAAAGGTACTAAATTTAATGTAATTAAAGGAGGAAAGAATAAAGAAAACAAGTCTATTTATGTGGTTATTACCGTTTAATAAATTGTTTTATTATTGTTTTATTATTTTCTGTTCTAATTTTAATTAAAAGAATAGTATTCGACTTTATTTTTGTTGTGGTGTAATTAAGAGTATTTGGATTGTCTTTTAGGAGTAGTTGTCCGATAATATTATAAATAGAAATACTTTTAATAATTTGAGGTTTATTTAAACGAAGTTCCAAATTAGTTGCATTATTGATTGCTATTATTTTTATATTCTCTATGTTTATATCTGTATTTGATAATGTATTTCTTTGAAACAACAATTCAAATCTATCGTTAATATTACCAAGTGTAGTTGTATTAAAGTTATAACCTAATTGTTTTAATGCGTGTGTATTATTTAATAATTTGTCTTTTAGGTAAATGGTTGTATTTTCTAGGTCTCCTTCTACATGGTCTATACTAATTTTAAAATTACCTGCTTCTATAATTTCGATTCCTAGAGGTATCGTTGTGTCGATTGTTAATGGCGCCAAACCTTGTATTGCCATTTTTTTACCGTTTACTAAGGAGTAAAAGTCAAAATTAGTTCCATTTTCTAATCGTAATCCATCGTATAACCTATCTTCTTCATTAGTTGCATTTTCGAAAAATCCAATTAAAATTTGTCTAAATAGTCCATTATTATTGGTTAAGTTTAACCAAACTCTATTTTGTGGTCTATAGAATAAATTGTTATCAATAGCAAGTCGCATATCGTTATTAAAACGGATAGTTTCATTTACTGTTGCTGTAACATAAAATCCTTGCCCAGAAGCTATTTTTCCTGTTGGTGTTGGATTGCCAAGATGTGCTGCAGTTCCTCCAGAAGTGTTCCAAGTTGCATAGTCGTCGTTAGTAAAATTATAAGTATCTGGTCCTATATTTGCGCCAGTTCCTATGGTAGAATCGTGTGTCCAAAAATACAATGTTCCTCCAAGATTAGGATTTGTTGCTAAAAATACATTGGCATTTATGGCACTAGGATATGGATTTCCAATAAAATTATCATTTTTATTAAAGGCATT
Source organism: Flavobacteriaceae bacterium (assembly GCA_026988355.1). Lineage (GTDB taxonomy): Bacteria > Bacteroidota > Bacteroidia > Flavobacteriales > Flavobacteriaceae > S010-17. The sequence continues at coordinate 33,432 of JALSLK010000033.1, read as the reverse complement.
TCCAAATCCATTGGTCGTATTGTATAAATCTTTAAAAACAGGTATTGTTATTAGGCCATTATTCACTTTTCCGTTAAAAACAACATTTTGTGTATTGGTTGTTGCTGTTGGTGTTGTAAATGGAAATATTGCACCTTCTCCCATAATGGCATATCCTTTTCCTAGAATCATATTTCCAGATGCATGTTCCCAATCATTACCTGTATCGTCAAATGCATCTGCTGTTCCTGTTGTTTGTGGATAGCCATTACCTGCATATTCATCAGAAAAATTTTGAGGATTAAAGGTATATATATGATTGGATGGGTTTGCCGAAAAAATGGTTGCTAATGTAGCGTTTTTTATTGGTGCTGCCCAATATGTATAATCATACATTATATATGGTTGTGTTGTTTTATGAACGATATAAGATCCTATACCTGTATTGTTATCGATATTTGTATTTTCAATTTGCGCTAATGAGCCATTGTGTTCTATGGTAATTTGCCCATCATTTTGTATGTTTTTTGTAATACTAGCATAGTGATTTGCTTTTATTAGTAATGTTTTTCCTGTTGTAAGTTCTAAATTTCCTTGCGCTATAATGTCATTATTAAAATCGTCTGTTGTAAAATTATTATCTAATACTAGGTTGTAAAACTGTTCTGTTTCTATCCCTAAATTACAATGTATCGTTTGTGAATTTGTACCTACAAATTTTACGGTACTATTTCCTTGAAGAAATCTAGATTCGGCACTATTTATCCAGTTTCCGTATAAGTACAGCGTTCCATCATCTGTATTAACATTGCTATCATCCATATCTAGTTCGCCGTTTGTGATGGTAATATCTCCATGAATTTCTAATATATCATTACTATCGCTTACCAATTCTACTTTCTCTCCATGGATGGTTAAATTTTTACATTTGGCAATATTTCCATAAAGGTCTGCATCTAATGCGGTATCATCTACAACGACTTTATCTGTTCCTCCAAGAGTATTAACAATTACATCTATTGTTTCGTCTGGTACAGATAGGTTTTCCCAGTTTCCACAGTTAAACCAATTGGAATCATTTTTTGCATTTGTCCAAATTCCAGGAGTTGCAGTTCCAGTAATATTAAAAACATAGCTTGCGATACACGTTTGTGCTGCAATTTCGTTTGCATTTGAGCCGTTATTGCTAGTCCAATTACTTGTGTAATTAGTTATATTGCTTAGTAAACCAATATGAGATCCTGTTTTTGTGCCATTGTAATATGCATAGCTACTTCCTGTAGAGGTTCCGCCTTGTATTGCGAAACATTGTATTTCTGGTGGTATTCTAGAACGTCTTTTTTGGTTTTCAGATAACACTCCAGATAAATCATCGGTAACGGCATGCCAAGTTGCTCCTTCTTGAATACCACTTAAAATTGTTCCGTTAAAAGTGCGATAATTTCCTAGATTACCAGACCATGAGCCTTGCATTAAAAACACACTGTCTGGTTTGGAAGTACTTATATTTATATTAGAGGTAAAACCTGCAGGAGTTAATCCATTGCTAAAATTATAGGTTCCAGCTCCGCTTGAAGAATTTACGGTAAAATCGGCTGCCATTACTTGATTGATACCGATATCTATACAAAATGTAGATCCAGCTGGCAATATACTTGGTCCGAGATACGTAAAATGTTGCGCTCCTATTTCTGCATTAGAATTGTTTGAACAGGCTCTCCATTGCGCAGTTCGAATATTTGCAGGTGCTCCTATTTCATACGAAGTATTAGCATACCAAAATGTAGTATTTGGTTGAATATCTACTAAAGTTAATATTGTAATAGCATCATTAAATGTGCCAACTGCATTATCGTATGCAACAATCAAAATATCACCTGGATTAAAAATTGTTTGGGTATTTGGTGTTGCAGATACTTCTATTCCGGAAGACCAAGTTGTGCCATTTCTTACAAATATCTCAAAATAATATGTTGTACCATTTGTTAGATTCGTTACTGTTATGTTTGTTCCATTATTTTGATATACTACCTGATTTACAGCGGTATAATTTGAATTTGCGGTATATGCAGAACCATCTCCAGAAGGTGTAAAATTGATTCCGTTTGTTTGGTTAGCGACAATTAAAATTTCATCAAAACAACTATTATTAGGATTTGCCCATGAAACAGAAACTTGTCCATTATCGCCTATTGCAATTGCATTAACTATATTTTCTTGAGCTATTATTTGTGTTGTTGATGTTCCGTTAGAATATTCAAATAAACTTCCATTATCTACAAAAGTAAATATTTTAAAGGTATAACTAGTTCCTAATGTTAATCCCGTTACGGTTACATTTGTGTTTGTTCCTTTGTAGATATATCTAGTATTTGGTAATGTTCCTCCATAAGTACTAGCGATACTGTAATCTAAATTTTCTCCAATTATAGAGGATGGATCGATTGAATTTACACTATGTGGATTGGCATTTTCTCTAACGACTAATAAATATCCATCAAAGTTACCTAATGCAGGTGCTGCCCATGATAGGTCTATACTAGTATTGCCAATGCAATTTTTTGTAAAACTGGTAGGGTTTTCTGGTTCTGTTAGAAAAATATCTGTTGTTGGAGTTCCGCTTATAAAATAATCTTCGCTTCCAGGATTACATCTATATTCGTATATGGTTGTGTAATATATAGTTCCAGGAACTAAACCAGTAATATTAACCGAATTGTTACTTCCATCGTATACAATATATTCATTTGCAGCAACTGCAGTACTCGTACCAAAATTTGTATTTGAGGTATATGTTGTATTGTCGGTTGGTACAAATGTAATTGGATTTACATTAGATAATACAACGATTCTTTTTACGCCATTACCATTAGTCCAATTTAATGTTACGGAGTTTGTTGTGATGCTAATTGGAGAATTAACATGAAAAATTGCATCTGTTGTTGGTTCTGCGCATGGTAGTATAACACAGTCTGTTACTGTAAAAGTGTTACTAAACGTTTGTTGTGTAGTATTGCTGCCACCTAACCAATTATTCGCATTATAAATTGCAGATAATATATTTGCCTTGGTATCATTTAAAACACTACCGTTGTATTTTGCATTATCAATTTCAGCAATAGATTGTGCATTTACTCCAAGTGTTAAGCCTGTTGGTAGATTGCCTTCGCTAGCGCCGCCATAGACTCCTGCCGTTGTACCATCATTACCTAGAGCTGCTATGAATGTAGGCGATGCTGCACTGCCTTGATATGCAATAATACCGTCGCCACTTCCTGAAAAATCCAAATTGTTAATTTCTGTGACCGTACCTATTGTAGCGCTTGGTGTTGTTGTAATTGTAATTACTGTGCCACAAGTAACTCCAGCAACAGGAGCTGTCCAAGTAATAGTGCCTTCTCCTCCAGACAAACTGTTTTCTTCATTATCTGTAAATATAATAATCGCATTGGAAGGAATATCTACCAAACAGACAAAAGCAAAATTATCAGTTCCATCTGCATTGTATTGCACAAATGCGATATCTCCAGGGTTTAATTGACTAAACCCTAAATTTACTCCTAAGATTAAAAGGAAAAAGAAAAAGGTTTTTTGTATAAAAACTTTCATAAGTTAAATCTGCTAATTGTTAGTAAAACAAATTTAAAATAAAAAAGTAAGTTATTCATAAATAAGACCTTAAATTAATTATTAAGTTTTTAACAATTTGTGTTTATTATGTTTTTTTAGGAAAATAGAATCTTTTATTTTTTTTAGTTGGATGACTTTTTGAATTTCATCATTTGGTATAGAAACAGATAAGACATAGTGTCTTATTTTCCAAGTTTTTTTTTGTTTTACAAGTACGCCAGATCCTCTACAAACACCCATCCAAGTATTTAAAAGTTCATCGAACCATGCAGTATTTTTATCTTTAGAGAAATAGATATTCCGTTCAATTGTTTTAAAATTCCAAGTTTCTTTTTTATCAAAATATGGTTTAGAAAAAGATTTAAAATCTTTTTTACTCCAATTTTCTGAAAAATCAGTACCTATATACACGCCATTATCACTTATGCGATTGATGTAATTTTCAAAATTGGCATTTTTAGCATTGTTATGCCAATCATCCATTATAAAATTAATTTCTTTTTTCGTTTTTTGAATAGCACATTCTTTTTGAGAGCAACTCAGAAAAAGAAGAGGTAATATAATTAAACTAATTACTGCTCTTAGGTGCCGATTTTGTTTTTTTAGACAATGGTTGAATTCTTTTTTTCTTTTCTTCAATTTCTCTTTTTTTAATTATTATTTTCTTTTCATTTTTTAGGAAGAGTGTGGAATCATTATTAGAATCAAATAAAAAATCGAACTCTAATAAATCATTAACTAAGATGTCCTTTTTTACTATGGAGTTAATTTTTGTATTAACCGCATTAAATGCACTAATTATATTTTTATTTTCATGTATAATTTCTTTGTTTGTTATACTCGGAATGGAATCCATATCAAAAAGTCGAAGCGCTTCGTTATGTAATACATTTAAACGAATTTTAAAACTTGGAATATTAAATTTTTCAATACGTATAGAATCTTTTAGTAATTTTGTTAATGTTGCTAGTTGATTAGAATGGAATAAAATTTCTTTTGTAGAAGATTTGTAAAATTTAGGAATAAACTCAGATAAAATTTGATATTCTTCCCAGCTATCAATAATTTTTTTTGATTCTGGAAGTAAGGGTGTAATATTTGAATTAATGTGGATTTGCTCGTTTGTGATTTTTTGTATGTTTTTCTTTTGCACGTTGATTTTTTGCTCTTTTTTACAAGAAAAAATCATTAAAATAAAACTGATAAAAATTATAGATTTCAATGTCAAATTATTTTTTTGGTGGCGAATGTAAGAATAATTACATATATATTAGACAATTAACGGTTAAATGTTTAATAAATTTTATAATAATATTGTTTTAAATGAAATGTAATTTTTCTATTGTGCAGAAACAAATGTAAAGTATATTTGTAGTCAATATAAAGACTATTTGGAATGGGAAATACAATTCTTATTATTGGTGCTTGTGGGCAAATTGGAACGGAATTAACGTTGAAACTTAGAAATATCTATGGTTCGGATGCCGTAATCGCTTCCGACATTAAAGAAGGTGCCAATGCATTAATGCAATCTGGAAAATTTGAAATTTTAGATGCAACAGATAAAGATGCTATACTTCAAGTTATTAAAAAGTATAACGTGAAGCAAGTTTTTTTAATGGCAGCAATGCTTTCAGTTACTGCCGAAAAATATCCAAATAAAGCTTGGAATTTGAATATGAATTCCTTATTCAATATATTGAATTTAGCTAAGGAAAAACACATTGAAAAAGTTTTTTGGCCAAGTTCTATTGCTGTTTTTGGGAATACGACACCTCAATCAAATACACCACAAGAAACAATTACAGAACCAAGTACTGTATATGGAATTAGTAAAGTATCTGGCGAACGTTGGTGTGCATATTATCACGATAAATTTGAGGTAGATGTACGAAGTATTCGATATCCTGGAATTATTAGCTGGAAAACCAAACCAGGAGGAGGAACAACCGATTATGCTGTTGATATTTTTTATAAAGCAATAGAAGAGCAAAAATATACTAGTTTTTTAAAAGAAAATACAGCATTGCCAATGTTGTATATGGACGATGCCATAAAAGCAACAATCGCTATTATGGAAACTAAAAAGAACACAAAATACGTTTCCTATAATATAGGTGGAATTAGTTTTACTCCAAAAGAATTGGCAGCCGAAATTAAAAAACAATTGCCAAACTTTAAAATAAATTATGTGCCAGATTCTAGGCAAAAAATTGCGGATAGTTGGCCAAATAGTATCGACGATACTGTGGCGAAAATGGATTGGAATTGGCAGCACGAATTTAATTTAGAGCATTTGACTACAGAAATGCTTAAAAATCTAAAAATTAAACTCAATCCAGCAGCTACTACCAAACAAAGTGTATAATTATTTAATTCGTAAGTATGCCTTATTTTACTCGTCAAACTTTTTGAAAAACAAATAATTAATGGAAAAAATAATAAAAAAAAGTTTAGCTAAGGCAATGGATTATAATAGCTTTAAAAGCTTGGTTTCGGAGTTGATAAAACAAAAAAAATCTACTGGAAAAAACCAATCAGAAGCATTATTAAATTATAGTATTTTAAGCGAAAGACGAATGAAACGTCTAGACAAAACAATTAAAATAAATTCGGTTACAAAAAATAGTATTTTAAAAATTAATAAAGAAATTATATTTTTAATATTGATGGAAAGTTGGTGTGGAGATGGTGCACAAATCCTGCCCATATTGTATAAAATGACAGCGTTGTCTTCAAAAATTGATTTTAAAGTGGTGTTGCGTGACGAGAATGAAGCCTTAATGAATCTATTTTTAACCAATGGAGGAAAAGCAATTCCTAAATTATTAATAATTGAGAAAGAGACTTTAAAAATTTTACAAGATTGGGGACCAAGACCAAGTGTGGCTACAAAAATGGTTACAAATTATAAAAAAGAAAATGGAGTATTAGATGCAACATTTAAAAAGAATTTACAAGTTTGGTATAATAAAGATAAAGGGATGACAACACAAAGTGATTTGGTAGAAATATTAGAATCTATTACATAATAAAAAGTCTGTAATGATGCTGTGTTTTATTTTCTGAATATTAACTTGTATATGAGCTTGGGTTTTATAGAAAAGTCTAATTTATTTTTGAAATACTTAAAATATATTTTATTTTTGAATCAAATTATGAAAAATACTTCTCAAAATTCTAATTTTATTGTAGATGTACATCGCAAAATTAAAAATCGTGATGGCTTTAATTATTAATATAGTAGAAAACGTAAAATTAATAATTAAATTAACAAAAAAATGAAATTACCATACGCAGAACCTTATAGAATAAAAATGGTTGAGTCCATAAAGAAATCAACTATTGAAGAACGAAAAAAATGGATAAAAGAAGCCAATTACAATTTATTTAATCTAAAATCGGATCAAGTATATATCGATTTGTTAACCGATTCTGGAACAGGAGCGATGAGCGATAAACAATGGGCAGAAATAATGTTAGGAGACGAAAGTTACGCAGGTTCACGTTCTTTTGAAAAATTAAAGAATGCAGTAAAAGATATAACAGGATACGAATTTTTTATACCAACACATCAAGGAAGAGCAGCAGAAAATGTTTTGTTTTCTACTCTAGTAAAAGAAGGAGATATTATTCCTGGAAATTCCCATTTCGATACTACCAAAGGACATATAGAGTTTCGAAAAGGAAAAGCAGTAGATTGTACAATCGACGAAGCTTTTGATACCGATTTATACCATCCGTTTAAAGGAAATATTGACCTTAAAAAATTAGAAAAAGTATTTACAGATAATGCCATAGAAAAAGTGCCATTTATTGTAATTACAGTAACCTGTAATACCGCAGGAGGACAGCCAGTATCTATGAAAAATATTAAAGCTGTTTCCGAATTATGTAAACAATATAAAGTACCAGTTTATTTTGACGCAGCACGTTATGCAGAGAATTGTTATTTTATAAAAGAGCGAGAAGAAGCCTATAAAAATAAAAGTGTAAAAGAAATTGCTGCAGAAATGTTTGCCTATGGAGATGGGATGACAATGAGTTCCAAGAAAGATGGCTTGGTAAATATGGGTGGAATTATCGCATTAAAAGACGAAGAGGTTTATCGAAATGCAATTACCTATGCAATTATGTTTGAAGGCTTTATAACTTATGGAGGAATGAGTGGTCGAGATATGGGAGCTTTGGCGGTAGGATTATACGAAGCATTGGAGTACGATTATTTAGCTAGTAGAATTACACAAGTACAATATCTAGGCGAAAAAATGGATGACTTTGGCGTACCAGTTCAGAAACCAATAGGAGGTCATGCCGTATATTTAGATGCAAATAAATTTGTGCCAACCATACCAAAAGAAGAATATAGAGCACAAGCATTAGCAATAGAATTGTACATTGTTGCAGGAATTAGAGGTGTAGAAATAGGAACAATTCTAGCAGATAGAGATCCAGAAACAAGAGAAAATCGTTATCCAGAATTAGAATTAGTTCGTTTGGCTATTCCACGTAGGACCTATACACACAATCACATGGAATATATTGCATCTGCATTAAAAGGAATTTACGATTCGAGAGCAGAAGCCAAAAATGGCTACGCTATTGTTTGGGAAGCACCAATCATGCGACACTTTACGGTAAAACTAAAGAAGATATAATTTAAGTAAATATTTTACGCAAATTTCATAGATATTTTGTGGACTTTGCGTAAAACTTTGCGTTCTTTGTGGTTAAAATAATAAGCATGCTAACAAACTACGAAAATTTATCTAACAAAGCGAAAGTGTATTTATATCCTTCTAGTCGTAAATTTTATCCAAACGAGTTGGAAGAATTACAAGAAAAAATGAAAAAATTTGTATCAAATTGGACGGAATATTCTACATCATTTAAAATAGAATACAATCGATTTTTATTATTTTTTATTACGGAAGATGCGAAAATTACTACAGAATTGATGGATAAATTAATCGCTTTTATTTTAGAATTAGAAGTTACATATAAACTAACACTTTTAGATAAAGTAAATGTTTGTTTTAAACAAGGTAAATATGTGCAATATCAAGAAATGAAACGTTTTAGAGAACTTATAAAGAAAAAAAGTATTTCAAAAAAGACGGTGGTTTTTAATAACCTAATACAAACAAAATACGAATTTATAAACGATTGGGAACTTCCAATTACAGAAAGCTGGTTGTCGTATTTAATAAAGTAATACCAACTCAACATCAAAATAGTTCAAATCTATTTAGCGTATTTTAAAATTGAATAGGTATAAAACCTACAAACCTTCTACAAACACCAAAGGCTCCACAGCATCTTCAACAGAAAAATTGCCAATTTTGGTACGTCTAAGTTTACTTAAATGACCTCCAGAATTTAAAGCTAATCCAAAATCATAAGCAAGCGAACGAATGTAAGTACCTTTGCTACAAATAATTTTAAAATCGACTTTAGGTAAATCTATTTTAGTGATTTCAAATTCATGAACCGTAACTTGTCTGGAATTAATTTCTACAGTTTTACCAGCTCTAGCAATTTCGTATAGACGTTTTCCATTTTTTCTAATGGCAGAAAAAATAGGAGGTTTTTGTGCAATTTCTCCAGTAAACTGTGTTGTAGTTTTATGAATTAACTCTTCCGTAAGATGTTCTGTAGGAAAAGTAGCATTAATTTCTGTTTCTAAATCATACGAGGGTGTTGTAGCACCAAGTGTAATAGTGCCAGTATACTCTTTAGTTTGCGCTTGGTATTCGTGTATTTTTTTAGTAAATTTTCCAGTACAAATAATGAGTAAACCAGTTGCCAAAGGATCTAAAGTTCCAGCGTGACCGACTTTTATTCTTTTAATATCAAAGGTTTTTCTAATATGCCAACGTAGTTTATTTACTACTTGAAAAGAAGTCCAAGTTAAAGGCTTGTCAATTAATAAAACTTGTCCATTTTTAAAATCTTGTTCTGTTCGTTTGGTCATTAGTAGAGGTTCTTTTTATTTATTTTTAATTTTTGTGTATATTAACCCTTTCCAATGTAAAGGCATGTGCTTGTCTATATCATTATCAAAGTTAAAATAACTAATATGGATAATACAAAAATCTTAATTTTCATTATACATTATTAAAAAACCTAAACACTCAATTTAAAAATGGTAAAATGAATAACAAGTAGTATAATTCCTAGAGCAATTCGGTAATAACCAAAAATTTTAAATCCTTTTTTACTCAGATAATCGATAAAAGATTTAATAGCAATCAAGGCAACTATAAATGCAATGATATTGCCAATAAGTAAATAATTAATTTGCGTACTGCTCAATTCAAAACCAGCTTTATAATATTTGTATATTTTGTAGGCAGTAGCTCCTAACATTGTCGGAACAGCAAGAAAAAAAGAAAACTCAGCAGCTACTTTTCTACTTAATTTTTGTGTCATACCACCAACAATACTAGCACCACTTCGTGAAGTTCCAGGAATCATAGCTAAACATTGAAAAAAACCAATTTTTAAAGCAGTAGCATAACTTATTTCGGTATGAGCAGTTGGATTGTTAGTATCTATTTCTTCATTTGATTTAAACCAATCGTCTACTCTAAGTAAAATAAAGCCACCAATAATTAATGAGATGGCAACAACAATTGGACTTTCTAAAAGCGCATCGATAAAATCATTTAAAAGCAAACCTAAAATAACTGCTGGAATAAAAGCAACTAATAATTTAAAATAAAAATCGAGACTTTGAAAAAAACGTTTCCAATACAAGACAACTACGGCTAAAATTGCGCCTAGTTGAATTACAATAGTAAAAAGTTTGGTAAAATCATCACTGGCAATATGCATAAATGATGAGGCAATTATCATGTGTCCAGTAGATGAAACAGGAAGATACTCGGTTATTCCTTCAATAATAGCAAGAATAATAGCGTATAAATAACTCATTATTTTATGTATTAGGATCTAACATGATAGCATAAATCTCGATGCCGAGACCAATTAAAACTAAAGTTGGAGCTAAGCGAATTCTTCTAAAATTATACATTTCTGGATTAGAAATAGTAGGATCGTTACTTCCTCCTCCAGCCATTAGTATAAAGCCTAGCGCAATAATACCTAGACCAATAGCCATAAATTTATAGTTCTTTTTACCGAATAAAAACGAATCGGTATTTTTTGAGTTAGGTTCTTTTTTTGTCATAATTTTTTATCATTTATCTCGATACAATTTTTCTACGTTTTCTCTGCGAAAAATTACTCGATAAGACGTTATTTTAAAACGAATCTATTTTTATATTTGCATTAATAATGTAATTCATCTGCCGTTAAGTTTAAGAATCGCCTTGTCGCAAAAAAGGTGCTGAGCCAAGTAATACCAATTCCTAAAATAAAGATTCCTAAAAACAGCAGTGAAAGATTTAATTTGTCGTCTGTTAATCCTAATTCTGGATATTTTTTATCGAAGTATATAAGTAACAACACCAATGCTCCAATGGCAAAAATGGCTCCAATCATACCAAGTTTTACACTTCTAAATAAAAATGGTTTTCTAATAAAACGTTTGGTAGCTCCTACCATTTGCATTGTTTTAATTGTAAAACGTTTCGCATAGATAGATAAACGTAAATAACCATTAATTAGTACAATAGCAATTAAACTTAGTAGTCCGCTAAAAATTAATAGCCAAAAACTAATTTTTTTAACACTATCACTTAAAAGAGAAACTAAAGATTTATCGTATGAAATTTCATCAATAATTTTATTTTCTAATAATTTTTTTTCAATAATTTGAATTTTTTCAGTCGAAACAAAATCCGCATTTAAAAACAAATCGATACTATTCTTTAAAGGGTTTTTACCTAAAAAATCCATAAAATCTTCGCCAATATCATTTTTATATATAGTAAGTGCATCTTCTTTAGAGACGAACTTTATCGTATTAGTATAGCTTTTTTTTTGTAACATTTGCTTCAAATTAGCAATATCTTTATCCTTTGCACTATCTTTTAGAAAGATATTGATGGCGTATTGTTCTTTAAAATGATTGGATATATTTTTTGTATGATATATAAGCATCCCTAACAAACCTAGTAAAAAAAGAACTAAAGAAATGCTAATTGCTACCGATAAATAAGATAGTCGCAAACGTCTTTTTTGGTATTTTTCAAAGGAGGATGTTTTTGTCATTTTAATGTCTAAGACTAATATTTAATGTACAAATATACTTATTTCGTATTTATTTCTTGGCATAATTCAATCAAAACTCCATTTGTGCTTTTAGGATGTAAAAAAGCAACTAATTTATTATCAGCTCCTTTTTTGAGTCCCGAAATTTCTGGATCATTTAATACGATAAAGCCTTCTTTTTTTAATCGTTTGATTTCTTTTTTAATATCTGTAACAGCAAAAGCAATATGATGCACACCTTCTCCTTTTTTTTCTAAAAATTTTGCAATAGGACTGTTTGGATTTGTAGCTTCTAGTAATTCAATTTTATTAGAACCAATTTTAAAAAAAGAAGTTTTAACACCTTCGCTAGCTACTTCTTCAATTTTATAGTGTTTTTTACCAAGAAGTTTGGCAAAAAGTATGTTAGATTCTTCTAAGTTTTTAACAGCAATACCAATGTGTTCAATTTTTTGCATTTTTAGGATAGATTTTACAGTAGATATGGACGCAAATATAGTAATTCTCTAATTTTTAAGTTTTAATTTTTAATTTTTTAATTGCAATAGTCTAAATTTGCAGCATGGAAGAAACAAATAGACAAAAAAAAATTGCAAATGTTTTGCAAAAAGACTTAATTGATATTTTACAAGGCGAAGCTAGAGATTGGCTAAAAGGTGTATTGATTTCGATTACAAAAGTTTATGTAACTTCAGATTTAGGAGAGGCAAAAATATATATAAGTGTTTTTCCGAGTGAGCATAGAGACAAATTAATTGCTGGAATTAAAGGAAATAATGCCACAATACGATACGAATTGGCAAGAAGAACGAAAAATCAATTGCGTAGAATGCCAAATTTAGAATTCTTTTCGGACGATTCGTTAGATTATATCGAAGGAATAGATTCTGCTTTACGAGGCGATGATGAGAATCCAATTAAAAACCCTAAAATATTACCAAAAAGACAAAAGCGATAATTGAACACTTCTTTATACATAGCAAAACGTTATTTGTTTTCTAAAAGCAGTAACAGTACGATAAATATCATCACTAAAATAGCAACAATAGGAGTTATTATTGCTACGATGGCATTATTTATTGTTTTGTCTGTATTCTCTGGATTAAAATCGTATAACATTTTTTTTATGAATACTGCAGATCCAGACATAAAAATAACGGCAGTAAAAGGAAAGTCATTTATATTAAACGATAGTCTAAAAAAAACATTAGAAAATAAAAATATCGCTACTTATGCTAAGGTAATAGAAGAACATGTTTTATTAGACTATAACAATAAAAGAATAGGAGCAACCATAAAAGGAGTAGATTTTAATTATTTGAAAGTAAACACAATGGATACTGCTATAGTAATAGGAGAGTGGTTTAATTACAAGGCAAAAAATGCCGTAGTTATAGGAGCAGGAGTTTCAAATAAATTAGCATTGCCTTTGTATTCTTTTACAGATAAACTAAAGATTTATGTACCAAAACCTGGAAAAGGACAGTTGAGTATGCAATCTTTTAAGACGGTAAAAACGAAAACGGTTGGTGTTTTTGAATTGACCGAAGAATTAAATAATGAATTTGTTTTTACAAACTTACTACTAGCACAAGAATTATTGAGTTATACAGAAAATCAGATTTCGGCAATAGAAATTAAACTTAAAGCAGAAAATGATGCAGCTAAAATAGTAAAAGACTTGCAAAATAAATTAGGAATTGCATATAAAGTACAAACAAGAGAACAGCTCAATGCAGTAACATATAAGATGTTAAATATGGAAAATTTATTTACCTATTTAATATCCACGTTAATTGTAATTATAGCATTATTTAATGTTATAGGCGCAATTATAATGATGATTTTAGACAAGCGAGAGGACTTAAAAACCTTATCTAATTTTGGATTACCAATGCCTCAAATTCGTAATATATTTACGTTGCATGGGTTTTTATTAACTGTATTCGGATTGGTTGTTGGTTTAATATTGTCGATTACTTTTATATTTATTCAATTAAAATTTAAACTGGTTATGATTCGACCAAATTTAGCATATCCAGTCGAATTTCATTTTGTAAATGTACTTCTCGTAATAACTACTATTTTGACTTTAGGAATTATTGCAGCATTAATAGCAAGTAGTCGTATTAACCTGAGTTCGACCTAAACTTACATCAAAGAAGCCTTGTCTAAGAAAAAGGCTAAAAATTTTGATTGCAAGTTTAGATCGAACTCACTAATAAATATAAAAATGCTAGATTAATAAACAAAGTACAATTATCGATTGTTAATGGTAGTGACAATATCTATATTTTTATATTTATTAGTGAGTTTGTAATAATCGAAATTTAACTTACTTTGTGTTTCTTTTAAAGAGTTATTTAAAAAAGCTCTATGTAAAATATCTTCTACTAAAAAGTCCAATTCACTACTTTCTGGATGGTATTCCTTTTTTAAAGACAATTTAAACACACGAGCAGTAGTATTGTACCAAAAAGCTTTCCATCCACTACGATATTTTTTTATTAAATTAAAAGTGGTATAACCAGTTTGTCTATGAATTAACCGAATTAAAAGTTTACCTTCGGTACGAGTCATCTTTTTAAGCTGTCCTTTAAACTCTTCGTTAAGTAATTTTTGTGCTTTTTTAATATACCTTTTTCGTTTCCTCTTCGATTTTATTTTGGCTAAATGTTTGTCTACTTCGGCAAGAGTAGAAGCAGTTAAAACGGCATAAGGATATGCTTTGTGTACTTTTTTCCAATACCAATAATAATATCTGCGTTCTTTTTTATCGTCAAATTTTAGTTTTTTTAATAAAGTAATTTCGTCTAACGAAAATTCGATAGAATCTCCTTCAATTAATATCATATTACTCAAATCTAAAGAGTCTCGCTCTTTTTCTTGACCGTAAGAAAAAAGAGTAAAAAGAATTAATAGGAAAGTAATTATTTGGTTCATAGTAACTATATCTGCTAAAATCATTCCAAAAATACAAACTATTATGAAATGGCGTGTTTTTTTATTGAAAATTTATAACATTTTTAATACTTTCGTGGCAAAGAAATAAATTATGGCAAAAAAAAAAATCTTAACAAAGAAATCTATTGCATTTTTAGAAAAATATCTGAATAATGCAGCACCAACTGGTTATGAAGTAGAAGGACAAAAAATATGGATGGAATATTTAAAACCTTATGTAGATGAATTTTTTACAGATAGCTACGGTACAGCAGTTGGTGTAATAAATCCAAAAGCAAAATTTAAGGTAGTTATCGAAGGACATGCAGATGAAATATCGTGGTATGTAAATTACATTACTAGCGACGGATTAATTTATGTAATTCGAAATGGAGGAAGTGACCATCAAATAGCACCATCTAAACGTGTAAATATTCACACACGTAAAAACGGCATTGTACAAGGTGTTTTTGGATGGCCAGCAATTCATACGAGAAAAGGAGCAAGTGAAAAAGCACCAAAATTGGATAATATTTTTATAGATGTAGGTTGCCGTTCTAAAAAAGAAGTAGAAAAATTAGGAATTCATGTCGGAAATGTAATTACCTATCCAGATGAATTTATGATACTAAATAAAAATCATTTTGTTTGTAGAGCTATCGATAATAGAATGGGAGGTTTTATGATTGCAGAAGTTGCTCGTTTATTAAAAGAAAATAAGAAAAAATTACCTTTTGGATTGTATATAACCAATTCGGTACAAGAAGAAATTGGTTTGCGTGGTGCTCAAATGATTACAGAAACCATTAAGCCTAACATTGCTATCGTTACAGACGTTACACACGATACGACAACGCCTATGATCGATAAAAAAGTACAAGGAGAAACAAAATGTGGTAAAGGACCAGTAATTGCTTATGCACCAGCAGTACAAAATAATTTAAGAGATTTAATTGTAGATACAGCAGATGCAAACAAGATTCCGTTTCAACGCAATGCATCGTCTCGAGCAACAGGAACCGATACCGATGCTTTTGCATACTCCAATGGAGGAGTGCCAAGTGCATTGATTTCATTAGCCTTACGTTACATGCATACAACAGTAGAAATGGTACACAAAGACGATGTCGAAAATGTTATTCGTTTAATTTATGAAACGTTATTACAGATTAATCCTAAAGAGAGTTTTAGTTATTTTAAATGATCGTTATACCAACTCAACATCAAAATACGCTATAATTTAGTAATAAAAGTTTCTACTCTAGAAGTAAGTTTTGCACCTAAAGTACTTTCGGATAAACCGAAAAATAAACCAATTAAAAATGCCATATTTTTTGATTCTATATTTTTTAGAGTTGCTGTATCAAAACTATTACCTATTTTAAAATTCATAAAGTCGGTAATAAACATAAAATAAAAACAAAGAGCAATGAGTAATATAACAATTAGTCGTATTAAGGGAGCAGTTTTGGTGTCTTTTAAAAAACGTAAATCGTAAAAGTCAATTTCTCTTTTTTTGATGGCAAAAATAAGCCATGCACCAATGCTTGTTCCAATAGACAAAAACAGACCATTTACTAAATAAACTGGATTAATTATTGGTAATTGTTCTACTTTAAAGATGTCTATAAGCCCAATTATTACCAAAGAAGTAATGATAAGATACACGATATTAATGCCATATTTTTTTAGGTATAAACCCTTTAATTCGCTTCCTTTTTGTATCGTTATTTCTTTTTTGTATTGTTCTAAGTGGTTTAATGCTAAGGCGTTGTATGTCGAAGTTCCGCCAACTTGTGCGATTCCAGCCAAATCGGTCAATTTTTTTAGAGCTTCTTTTTCATTTAGAAAAAGTTCGTTAATGGTATTTTGTACTTTATCTATTTCTCTAATAAAATTATGAACTTCGGGAGGAAAAGGCTCATCTAATTTCTTCATATTTAGTACAATTTCTCTTTCCGTTTCATTTAGTTTTACGGTATAATAAAGTGTATTTTTAAAATTAGTAGTATCTAATTCAATTGCTTTTTTCACCATTGGTTTTTCAATAATTTGTTTCCAATTTTCAACAGTTAATTTTTCTCCATTAATTTTTGTAATTTCTGTATTTGTATATAAAGTATCTTGCGTAAGAAATTCATTAATTTTTTTACTATTTTTTGTTTTAGATAAGGCTTCTAAAAAAATCTTCTGTGTTTCGTTAATTGTCTCTTTTGATAAACTTTTGATTTTAGCAATTAACTTTTTAACTTTTTTAATTACAGTTTCCATTTTTATAGGGTTTTGGTATTATTATATTAATCGTTTATGCATTTTGACTTTGTGCTGTGTTTTCAGATGCATCATCTTTCCATTCGTCGTCTAGCCTAATACTTTTAATGATGTTTTCGTTATTCGATTCATCTTCCCATTCGTCGTCTAGTTTAATCATACGAATTTTAACAGCTTCGTAGATGTTGCTTGTTTCTTTTTCTTTTTTTTGGTTTGTAACTTTAACAGAAATTAATTTGACTTTTACACGTTCTACGTCTACAGTTGGAATACTTTCTTCTTTTGGATTGCCATCATCATCCAAATTCCAATCCTCCTTATCTAATTCTAGTCGAATATAATACTTTGCAAGATCTAAGTTTGCATAGAGGTTTGTACTATATACCGATTTTGACAATAGCTTATCAAGCGATGTGTTTACTTTTAGTTCTTTTAAAAATTTTTTTTGTTCTTTTGTGCGATCGTTTACTTCTACATCCAAAATTGCATGTATTAAACCGATAATTTTTTTATCTTTTTTTACCATCATTTTTTATTTTTAGATTCACTAAAATTATATTTTACGCCAGGTTTAAAATAATATTGATTCAAATTTTCGTCTTTACTATAAGATGCATAAATAGATATATTTGGCAATAAATAGGCTTCTATATATGCTCCAAAACCAATTTCTTTATGTACATCGTCATAAATAATTTCTCCAGAAAAAATCAATTTTTCACCGTAATGTTTTAAGGCAAGACCAGAAATAATTCCGTTATTGAAAGAGTCGCCTTCCTCTTCATAATTTTTTTCAAGGCGATACATAAACATACCGTTAATACTCATTTTATTTTTTCCAAAATCGTATTGTCCAGATAGCCACGCTTGATGTCTATACGTTGTAATGCTATCGGTTTTATACGAACTATTTAATGCTCTACCAGCAATTGCATAACCAAGAGACAAAGAACCTCCTCTTTTGGATAAGTATCGTTTTTTTGCATTTTTATAGGCTTCTTCTAGTGTTGGATTGTCAACATATTGAGTTTCTACAATGGGATTATTAGGATTTGGTCTTGGGATATTATTACCTAATTCTGTATCGATACTATTGGATAATTCTTGGTCAAAAATCATATCTTTAGTATCGAATAAAGTAATTCTAATTCCGCTAGAAATTAATAAATCGTTTGGAAACTTTTTTGAGTCTACTGTTGCAAAAGAGAATTGTGTGTTTGCAAGAATTCTTTTACCAAAATTATTTTTGTATTCGTTAATACTTTGTAACCTTCCGCCTAGAACAAAAAATGGATTTACATCTACTGCTAATCCTGGGCTTATGGCATTATTGCTAAAAATACTAGATGCTAAACTTATCACAACTTCTTGTGCTGCATTACCTCGCATAACGGTTGTTGGATTGGCATCTAATATCGAAAATGCAGGACTTTCTGGAACATTATAATCCAATTTGAATTTATGCGCTTCGTTTCCTGTTTTTGAATCTTCTTGTGCACTTCCTATTAATGAAAGTAGAATGCATAAAATATATAGAATTATATTTCTACTTCTTTCCATAATTTTAAGTTTAGAGATTGTGGTGATACCAAATGTTTAAAAAATACTTGATTGCCAAATATAGAATGTCCAGTATTGCAATAGTTAACTTTTCTACGAGATGTTTTAGACCATAATTTAGAGCCATCTTGATAAATTGTTATACTAAATTCGCCATGATTTGCATCGTTAATTTGCGCACATGCTTTGATATTCCATGTTAATAAATCATTTTCTATTTCTGCTGGTTTTTCTAAAAGGATGTGTTTCTCTATTCCATCGTTACCAGTTATCAATTTAAACGATTCTTTTTCAGTCCATTTATCATTGCTGTCTTTTTTCCACAGAATGAATAAGGCTCCAGATCTAATGCCATTGTTTATAGTTAATTCTACTTTAATTGCACCACCTTGTGGATCAATTAAACAATAATTTGAGATAGGCATGATTTGATTTTAATTGGTTATCTACAAATAAAATCAATTTAAAGTAAACTAACAAGAGGGAAAATCCCCTTTTTTATAAAAAGTTATAGAAGTTTTTAGATAGATTCGCACTTTACACAAATTACCTCAAAATATCTAGATATTCTTTTAAAAGTTCTATTCGTCTATGAAAAGATAAATAATTTATAGCGTATTTTGATGTTGAGTTGGTATAAGAAGAATTCTAGCTATTAAATTTCTTTTTTAAATCGTCAATAGTAAAACCAGAACCAGACATTTTATCTTTTATTTTTTGCAATACTTTTTTAGTGTATAGAGGGAAATCTGCATTTTGAATCCAGTTAAAGTATCCTTTATCTTTGCTTAAGACATCTACAACTTTTTGCCCTCTATATTTTCCAAAAGAAAAAATTTCTTCGTCTTTATCATTAAATAAAATATGACCAGAAAAATCGGCTCTTTTTGTGTGTTTGGAGAATATACTTAATTCTTTCACATCATTTTCTAAATCATCGTATCTATCTAGTTGTGCTAATAAGATTTCGTACGTTGCTTTGGTATCAGCTTCGGCAGAGTGCGCATCTGTTAATTCTTTATCGCAATAAAATTTATAACCAGCACCAAGTGTACGTTGTTCTTTTTTATGAAAAATAGTTTGTACATCTATTGATAATCGATTTTCCATACTAAAATCAAAACCTGTTCGTAGCATTTCTTCTGCTAATAGCGGAATATCAAATCTATCGGAATTAAATCCTGCTAAATCGCAACCTTCTATCATTTTAGTAATTTCTGGAGCCAATTCTTTAAAAGTTGGTTCTGTAACTACTTGCTCGTTAGTAATATGATGTATGTCGCTTGCTTCTTTCGGAATTTCCATTTCTGGATTTACCAACCATGTTTTACTTTCTTTATTTCCGTTTGGTAATATTTTAAGAATAGAAATTTCCACAATGCGATCTTTAGCAATGTTAATTCCAGTAGTTTCTAGATCAAAAAATACGATTGGTTTTTTTAGATTTAATTTCATATTACTTATTCGTTTGGTAGAAAGGTTATTTTTTTATCGTTTTTAAATACGTAATTACACTATTGCGAATATCGTTATTTAATTCCTCTTGTTTTGGTTCGTAAATAGTTATAATGTCTTTATTTTTAGGTTTTAAAAAAGGAATATCTAAGCCTTTTAAAAGATAATCGCTAAATGCAACAGTATATGTTTTATTAGGAATAATGGGTTTTCCTTTAACGACCCATTGTTTGTTTTTTGCATCAAATGAGGCATTGTGTCTTTGTAAATAGGATCCTTTTCCAGCACTTAATTTACCATATTGTAAAGTTTTTTTGAGTAAACTTCCTTTTAACTGTACTTTTAAAACTTTTCCACCATAAGGCAATACTCTAAAAATATCAATCCCAGTTATATTTCCTTCTAATTGATCGTCAATTCGTATAGAACCTCCGTTTACTAAGGCACAATCTACTTCATTATCAAATCCGAAGGCCATACCTTTTGTAACGATTTGTCCTAAATTAGTTTGTGTGCTTCGTATTGGTGTGTCTCTACCATCTAATGGTGTTTTTGCTATAAAAATTATCTCGTCTGGATTTGGTAAAATTTCTTTTATTTTTTCATCTAATAGAACCGTCCATTTCCGAACAATTTTAGCTACTTTTTTATCTTCTCCAGTTTGTTCGTTTATCGGAATTAATTCCGAATTTATCGTTATTTTTTTTGTTTCGGTATCGTATTCTAAGCGATGTACATAAACAGTTCTTGCATTTGCATCTGCTTTGGCTATTTTGCAGTTTCCTATTGGAATTAATCTATTACTATGCTCATGTCCTCCCATAATTAATGGGATTTTCGGTAACATTTTAGCAATCATTTCGTCTTGATTTTGCTGTAAATGTGTAAGTCCAATAACAAAGTCTGTTTTATCTTTTATGCTGTTGTATGCATTTTTAGAATCTTCATAAAAATCGCCATAATCTACGTAATCTTTAGGATTTGAATTTATGGTCGGGGCGATAAACCCAATTTTTAGTTTGGCGCCATCTTTATTATGAAAATCCATCGTAACTGTTCTTGGAATTCGTATTTTGGTACTGTCTTGTAAAACAAAAAAAGGCGATAATTTGCCATTTGTAGCTCTGTAAAAAGAATTTGTTGAAATCCATTGAAAGTTAGACTCATTTAGTCGCTTTTGTAAATCGCTATATTTTAAATCAAATTCGTGATTTCCAAAACAAACCAAATCAAAGTTCATAGCATTCATCACTTCAATCATTTGTTTTCCTCTTATTCGTTCTCCATTACTTTTTAATGTTCCAATTAAAGACGGATTTAAAAAATCTCCTGCCATAACCAAGATGGTATTTGGGTTTTCTTCGAGTAATTGTTTGTGCAAATTTTCTACTCTTGCTAAACCTCCAATTTTTCCACCTTCTAAAGCGGCAATTTCATAGACGTCATTTAGTTGTAAAATGGTTAGGTTTATCTTGGTATCTTTTTTAGTACAAGACAATAAAAATGTAAGTATAAAAAGGAATAAAAATTTTTTCATTATTTTTGGTTTAGATTTACAAAGTTACTCAAAATATTTCAACCTTTTAAAATCTTTTTATATTTCAACCTTTAATTTTTTTTCATTATAATATGTCTTCAAAATCTTTAATTTTAGTAATCATTCAGTTTGCAAGTTTCCTTTTTTTTGGTTTGGTTGGAAATATTTTTGCATCTGGATATTTGTTAGTTTTTCAAATATTAGGTTTGTTAATTGGTCTTTGGGGAATTGTTGTAATGAAAATGGGTAATTTTAATATTCAGCCAGAAGTAAAAAATCATGCGACATTAGTTTCTTCTGGACCTTATAAAATAATTAGAAATCCGATGTATTCTGGATTGTTACTCTTTTTTTCAATTTCAGTTTTTACGAATTATACGTTATTGCGTTTAGTCGTTTTAATAATTTTAGCTATTGTCTTGGTTCTAAAAATTTTTATGGAAGAAAATTTTCTAGAGCAAAAATTTGGAGATATGTATGTTCGTTATGTGAAGAAAACGTATCGATTAATTCCTTTTATTTTTTAATCATAGAATATTCGAGTTATACCAACCTAATTTTGAAATGCGCTAAATAGATTTGAAATATTTTAGATTTTACAATCTTGAAATTTCAAGCATAGCATAGTTATGGTATTAAAATCAAATAGGTATGCCTTAGATTTGTAAGTAGGAGTGTTGCTGTTAGCTTTGTCGGTAGGCAGATTTGTAGTTTTTTTCTATCACAATCGACGAAGTTTTGGGAGCAAAATAACGGTGTTTAAAAGTATCTATTTGTTACCAAGATTTTTAATCTACTTTATTAAATTTATCAAATATTTCTTGTTCGTAAATACCAGCCGTTAATATTTCGTCTTGTTTAATGATTACATCTGTATTTAGTGTAATACTATCTTCATTTTCATCTAAGCCTTCCATAAATTCTTCTACGACTTTAAAGTAATCTGTCGTAATTCGAACTTGTTTGGTATCGTTATCACGATAACCACTAATCATAGGTGTTAATGTTAGATAATTTGTTTTTTGTGGAATTGGAATAAATTCAGAGAACCCAATGTAGACTTTATTATTTTTTAAAGTTATTTGAATGATAATTCCTTCTTTAGCAGATTTTTTAAAAAGTTTTTCGATTTCATCTCCATTTTTGTCAACAGCCCAACCAATAGGCTCGTAATTTTTATATTTTTTGTCTATAACCTTATTAGAAAGATACATTAAAATTAAAGTTATTAGACTAGAGAAAAGATACGTCCAAAAATATTGTGGTTTTTGAATTGGTACAATTTTTAAAAAATTTAGGATACCAGCTATAAATTTTGGAAAAATGGATTGGAGCAAAGTTCGAAGTATAAAACCTAAAGAAATAATGATTACGGCTAAAGCTATAGATTCAAACAAAATGCGACCTTTGTCTAATCTTTGCGAGTTGTACTTGAAAATTTTAGAATATATTAGGACTATGTATCCTGTAATAATTGGTATTAAAAATAAATTATACGGCAATTTTACTATCTTCTATTTGTTGTTGTATTACAGAAGAGTCTTTTAGTTTTTTAATTGCAGCTCTTACCTTAGCTCTTTTGTAAAAAACTGTCTTATCTACATATAAACTACCTTCCGAAGTGCCTCGAAGACCAGTATCTATTGTTTCTGTCTTACCAAAAAGTATATTCAATATTTTTGTCATTGTTACAAATATACAACAAATTTCTTACCAAAGTTACTATTTGTCTATTTTTTGTCATTATCTACTTGTGGTTTTGCTAATAAATGTATAAATGCATTAGATAAATTATAAAGGATGTCGCTTGCTGTAAAGGTTTCGTAAACCATATTTTGCATGGCAATATCGGCAGTTAGTCCGTGCGTGTATACGCCAAAAAGGCAGGCTTCTAGCGGACTGTATTTTTGCGCTATTAAACCTGTAATAATACCTGTTAAAACATCGCCACTTCCTGCAGTAGCCAAAGCTGGATTTCCTGTTGTGTTAAAATATGCTTTACCTTGATGTATTACTGTAGTGTTTGCGCCTTTTAAAACAATAATTAGTTTATGTTTTTTACTGAATGCTATTGTTTTTGCCAGTTTTTGATAGTCATTTTTCCACGAGCCAATTAATCGTTCTAATTCTTTAGGATGTGGTGTTAGAATAGTGTTTTCTGAAAGTAACTCGATTGCTGTTTTGTTTTTTGCTATGCAATTTATACCATCAGCATCTATAACTAGAGGCGATGTGTTTTCTTTTAAGAATTTTATAAAACCTTTTTTTGTTTTATCGGAAACTCCCATTCCGATACCAATGCCTATTACAGTTGGTTTGGTTTTAAAATTAAAATGTTGCAATTCATTTTCGGTATCTACTTCTACCATGACTTCTGGTATTGCTGTTTGTAGTATAGAATATCCGCATTTGGGAATGTAAGCAGTTACCAAGCCACTTCCTATTTTAAGTGCTGCTTTTACTGCTAGTGTAACAGCACCAATTTTGCCAAAACTTCCTCCTATAATTAAAGAGTGTCCAAAAGTTCCTTTATGAGAAAATTTGTTTCTCATTTTGTACATAGGAAGAATGTGCTGTTTTTGGGTTAAAAAATAATTACTTTCTTGCTGGGAGATGAACTCTTGGTCTAAGCCAATTGGTATAACTTCCCAGTTTAAACAAAAAATCTCATTTTCTGGCATAAGAAAGGCTAATTTAGGAGTTTCAAAAGTAAGTACTTGAAATGCTTTTACAACACTATCTCTATCTGTTACGGTTTTATCTGTAAATAATCCAGATGGAAAATCGATAGATAATATATAGGCATTAGATTTGTTTATATGTAGAATTATCTCTTTTAACACTCCTTTTGGAGCACGATTTATACCAATACCAAATATGGCATCAATTACCATATCATTTTCGATTATTTTAGGAAACTCCGAATCGCAATTTATCATTATTGGCCAATCTCCCAATTCTTTTAAACGTTCGTAGTTGGTTAAAAAATCTGTAGATCTATCATTCCCGCAATTTATAATGTATGTTTTGGTATTATAGCCATGTTTTTTTAACATTCTGGCTATTGCTAAACCATCGCCGCCATTATTTCCTGTTCCGCAAACAATATGAATTTGTAATGGGTTTCCTTGTAGGCGATTGTGTATCCAATTAAAACAAAGCTCACTGGCGTGCTCCATTAAATCTAAAGAAGTAATGTTGTTTTTTTTAATTGTTACTTTGTCTGCTTGATAAATTTGCTTTGCAGTTAGAATTTTTGACATCTTATAGTTGTCTTAAATTTAAAACAAACGAAAAATACGAAGTGCTCCTAAAATAATTAAGCCTATTCCAGCAGGAACTTGATATTGTGCTAATTTAGCACGTAACTGTTGTCCTTTTTCTTTTGCTTCTTCGTTTTTACTGAATAAATATTGCGATAATAATGAGTAAGCCAATAAGAAACCAACAATAAATTGAACTGCTGTAATGATTAGCGTATTAAAGGAGAAATAGCGAAATAAATTGATGGTATTTTTGATACTCCAAAATAATAATAATATACCAATTCCTCCTTGGTAAGGCACCAATTTATCTATTAATTCTTTTGCATCCGACTTTTTGGATACAATGTAAGATGATGCGGCAATTAAACCTCCTAGTATCGAAATAATTCCTGTTAATAGCATAGTTTTACTTTTAGTGTTAATGTAAATGTGCGTTTTACCCTTTATAAACACCCATTTCAGAGTATTTTTTCATTCTATTTTCAATGAGTTTTTCGGTTGTTAATTTACTAAGAACTTTAAAATGTTTTAGAATAACCTTTTCTATAATTTCAAAAGTTTCTTCTCTGTGCGCATGTGCTCCGCCAAACGGTTCTTTTACAATCTCATCAATAATTTTTAATTTTTTAAGGTCTTTAGCGGTTAATTTTAAAGCATCTGCTGCTTGTTCTTTATATTCCCAACTACGCCATAAAATAGACGAACAAGATTCTGGAGAAATTACAGAATACCATGTATTTTCCATCATAAGTACTTTGTCGCCAACACCAATTCCAATTGCGCCTCCAGAAGCACCTTCTCCAATAACAATGGTAATAATTGGTACTTTTAGTATGGTCATTTCAAAAATATTTCGAGCAATGGCTTCTCCTTGTCCTCGTTCTTCCGCTTCTAAGCCAGGATATGCTCCTGGAGTATCTAAAAATGTTACTACGGGAATATTAAACTTTTCTGCCATTTTCATTAATCGTAATGCTTTACGATATCCTTCTGGATTTGGCATCCCAAAATTGCGATATTGGCGTGTTTTTGTATTGTATCCTTTTTGTTGGCCAATAAACATAAAACTTTGATTGCCTATCTTTCCAAGACCTCCAACCATTGCTTTATCGTCTTTTACATTTCTGTCGCCATGAAGTTCCATAAATGTACCTTTAGATATGGCATTTATATAGTCTAATGTATATGGTCTATTGGGATGACGAGAGAGTTGTACTCTTTGCCAAGGTGTTAAGTCTTTGTATATTTTCTTTTTAGTATCTGTTAATTTTTTTTCAATCTGCGTGCAAGTGTCAGAAACATCGATATCACTTTCTTTACCAAGCGATAAGCACTTTTCTAGTTGCTCTTCTAACTCTTGGATTGGTTTTTCAAAATCTAAATATTCCATAAATGATTGGTTAATTGAAAGACGAAATTATATAAAATTCGTCACTTATTAGCATAAGATATTATATTTTTTTCTTTTTTGTTTTGATATATCCATTGAGGATAACTGCAATAAAAATTAAGAGGCCTCCATAATAAAAATTAAGATTCATTTTTTCACTTTCTTTAAATACAAGTAGTGCGAGTAAAATACCATATACAGGTTCTAAATTGATGGTTAGCATCATGGTAAACGGACTTATTTTTTTTAATAAATGTGTGGATGCTGTGAGTGCATAAGCGGTGCAAACTGTGCCGAGAATACCGATATAAATCCAATCTTCTGTTGTTAGTTTAAAAAAGTTTGTTGTAAATCCGTTTTGAAATAATAGAACCAAACTTATGAGTATTACTGCGAATAATAATTCGTAAAATGAAATGACACTTGCGTCGTGTTCTTTTATAAAATTAGCGTTAATAACAGCAAAAAGGGCAGATAAAAATGCCGCAAATAAAGCAATAAAAATGCCAGTAGTATATTGAGGTTCTACATTAAAAATAATTACAATTCCTATTACGGTTAGTAGGGATAGTATTATTTCGTGTAATTTTATTTTTCGTTTTAAAAATAGAGGTTCTAAAATAGAAGTAAAGAGTGCTCCTGTTGCCAAAGTAGCTAAGGTAATAGAAATATTTGCAATTTTTATGGCATAAAAGAAAGCAATCCAATGTAGTCCGATAATAAATCCTCCAATAGAAAATTGATATATTGCTTTTAGTGTAATCTTTAAATTTGTTTTTTTTAGAAATAGGAAGATGCCAAGAACGATAGATGCTATAAATAATCGAAACCAAACTAATGGTATTGCTTCTATAGTTATTAATTTGCCTAATACGGCAGTAAATCCCCAAATAAAAACGATACCATGTAGATGTACAAAATCTTTTAGTTTACCTTTTTGCATTGAAGTATAGAAATATGGCTAATGTACCAAAAATAATATTAGGTAGCCAAACTAGTAGTAACGAATTTGCTGTTGCCGAAGCACCAAATACTTCGAAAATTTTCATAAAAAACACATAGAAAAACATTAATGCTACTCCGATAGCTAGATTAACACCCATACCTCCACGTTTTTTTCTAAAAGCTAATGAAACTGCAATGATAGTAAGCGCAAATACCGATGTTGGCATACTAGATCGTTTGTATAATTCTACGCGATAGCTATTGAGGTTTTTAATACCTCTTTTTTCTGATTTTTGAATGTGTTTGTATAATTTTACAGAATTCATTTCTTTTGCGAGGTAATCTACAAATTGTAAATCGCTTGGTTTAAAATCGAAAATAGTATCCATTTTTTTTCCTTTTTCAATAACATCATTACCATTTACAATATATCTTTTTTTATAGTTGTTTAGTGTGTATGTACTATCTTTTTTATTAAATGCAATTTTTCGACTTATAAGTTTGTATTTGAGTTTTGTTCCTTCAAAATGTTCGTAGGAGAAAAAATTTCCTTTATTATTTTTTAGATTAAAATTTTTCATATAAATAATATCTCCTACTTCATTTAGTTGAAAATTGACATTGTCAACTTGATGTTTTATTTTACTTCGATGTGTTAAATAATCTCGATGAAATTTTTCCCATATTTTATTAGATTCTGGTACAATGAAATGATTGGCGTAAAAGGAAAAAAGAAATACGATAGTTGCTCCTATAAAGTATGGTCTAACAAATCTAGGGAAGGATACTCCACCACTATTCATGGCAATAATTTCGGTGTTTGCTGCCATTTTAGAAGTAAACAATATTACTGCAATAAATAATGCCAATGGCATAAAGGTGTTGATGTAGTAGATACTAAAATTCAGATAATAATCTTTGGCTATTGTCCAAACAGATAAATCTTCGTGTTTGATAAATTTGTGTATTTTTTCAGAAATGTCAATAGCAATAGCAATTGGCAACAATAACAATACAGTAAAGATGAATGTTTTAAAATATTTACTTAAGATGTATTTATCGAGAATCCTCATGAAATCAATTTGTGCTATTTATCTTTTTTTGTGTAAAAATAAAATAAGTTATGGAGTTGTCTATTAATTCTTTGTTAAAAACTTTTAAACTGTCGTTATAATCTATTATTCATTTGTTTTACCATTTTGTTTTTCCATGTTGTAAAATCTCCTGCAATGATGTGTTTTCTGGCTTCACGTGTAAGCCAAAGATAAAAGCCTAAATTGTGAATGGAAGCTATTTGTTTCCCTAAATATTCATTGGTTTTAAATAAATGTCTTAAATATGCTTTCGAGTAGGTTGTGTCTACGTAAGTAATTCCCATAGTATCAATAGGGGAGAAGTCGTCTGCCCATTTTAGGTTTTTAATATTGATACTTCCGTATGCAGTAAAAAGCATTCCGTTACGAGCATTTCTAGTTGGCATTACACAATCGAACATATCTATTCCTAATGCGATGTTTTCTAAAATATTAATTGGTGTTCCTACACCCATTAAATAGCGTGGTTTGTCTTTTGGTAATACAGCACAAACAATATCGGTCATTTCATACATTTCTTCGGCTGGTTCTCCTACGGATAGTCCACCAATTGCATTTGCTTCTGCATCTACACTTGCAATGTATTCGGCAGATTGTTTTCGTAAATCTTTATAGGTACTTCCTTGTACTATTGGCATAAATGTTTGCTCGTAGCCATATTTTACTGGTGTTTTTTCTAAATGTGTTAAACAACGTTGTAACCAGCGATGTGTCATGTGCATAGAGCGTTTTGCGTAACGATAATCACAAGGGTACGGTGTACATTCGTCAAATGCCATAAAAATATCTGCTCCAATACTTCGTTGGATATCCATCGATACTTCTGGCGAAAAAAAATGATGTGATCCATCGATATGCGATTTGAATTTTACACCTTCTTCTTTTATTTTGTTGGTGCCTGATAATGAATAGACTTGGTATCCTCCAGAGTCGGTTAACAGTGGTCTGTTCCAATTCATAAATTTGTGTAAACCGCCAGCTTTTTCTAAAATTTCTGTTCCAGGCCTTAAATATAAATGGTACGTATTTCCTAAAATAATATCTGCATTTATATCATTTTCTAATTCGTGTTGATGTACTCCTTTTACGGTTCCTGCTGTTCCAACAGGCATAAAAATTGGTGTTTCAATGTTTCCATGAGCTGTTTTTATTGTACCTGCTCTGGCATTAGAGTCTTTATCGGTTGCTTTTAAATCAAATTTCATATAAATCTTTAATTTTAAAACAGCAATGATAGTATATTAATTAATAATAATCTTAATATTTTGAATAATATTATTTGATGTATCCTTAATTTTTAAAAAATAAAATCCATTGTTTAATTTTTCTAAATTTAGTGTGTTATTATTTTGATTTAATACTTTTTTAAAGACGAGTTTTCCTGTCGTATTAAATATTTGAATTTTATTAATTTTGGTTTTGTTTATATTATTTACGTGCAATAGTTTATTTGTTGGTATTGGAAATATAGAAATATTTTGGATATTAATATTGGCAGTGTTAAATTCTGCACCTAACCCATATACTAAAGAATTATACCAATTCAATTTTGAAATCCTGATTTTCGATAAAAATCAATAGCCTTTCCGTCTGCGGTTAACATTTGCATATGAAAATCCTTATATTTTTCTTGTATTTTATCCATTATCATTTTCCCAATTCCTTTTCCTTGATAATTCGGATGCACAAGTAAATGAGGATAGTAAACCATCAAATATCCATCAGAAATAGCGTTTCCAATTCCAATTAGTTCTTCTTTATTCCATGCTGTTATTAAAGAGTGTGAATTTATTAATGCATTATATAATTCTGTTGGTTTTTCAGCAGAACTCCATTTATTTGCCTTATACAATTGGATGATTTTTTCCGCTTTTATTTCTCTTGTTTCTGAAATCGTTACTTTCATTTACTTCTGTTTTCGGCTGACGCACAACTTGTAAATATAAGATTTTGCAAACTTAGGTTGATTTGTTAATTTGCTTATCTGATGTATTAATTAAATGAACAAATACACAAAAAACGAATGAACGTATTATACATTAAATCTAAAATTCATCATATCTCCATCTTGAACAATATACTCTTTTCCTTCTACACCTAATTTTCCTGCTTCTTTTACTTGTTTTTCTCCTCCTAAAGTTACAAAATCATTGTATTTTATAACTTCTGCACGAATAAATCCTTTTTCAAAATCGGTATGAATAACTCCTGCTGCTTGTGGCGCTGTTGCTCCAATAGGTATTGTCCATGCTCTAACTTCTTTTACACCAGCGGTAAAGTAGGTTTGTAAGTTTAGTAATTTGTATGCCGCACGAATTAATTTTGCAGAACCTGGTTCGTCCAGACCAATATCTTCTAAAAATAATTGTCTTTCTTCGTAGTCTTCTAATTCGTTAATATCTGCTTCGGTACCAACTGCTAGGATGATAATTTCTGCATCTTCTTTTTTTGTGATTTCTCTAACTGCTTCAACATAAGCATTGCCGTTTACGGCAGATTTGTCGTCCACATTACAAACATACAAGGTTGGTTTGTCGGTTAATAATTGTAGTGGTTTTATAAATTCTTCTCGTTCTTTTTCGGTTAAATCAATACTTCTTACCGAAGTAGCTGCTTCTAAAGCATCTTTTACTTGGATTAATAGATCCAATTCTTTTTGTGCAGATTTATCGCCTGTTCTAGCTGCCTTCTTCGTTTTATCTAGTTTTTTTTCTACCGTTTCTAAATCTTTTAATTGCAATTCAAAATCGATAATTTCTTTATCTCTCACAGGATCTACAGTAGTTTCTACATGTACGATATTATCGTTATCAAAGCAACGTAATACGTGTATTATAGCATCACATTCTCTAATGTTTGCTAAAAACTTATTTCCTAAACCTTCTCCTTTACTTGCTCCTTTTACTAATCCTGCAATATCTACAATTTCTACAACAGCTGGTTGTACACGTTCTGGATTTACAATGGCAGATAGTTCCTCTAACCGCTCATCTGGTACATTTACAACACCTACATTTGGTTCGATAGTACAAAATGGAAAATTGGCACTTTGTGCTTTTGCATTTGATAAACAGTTAAATAAGGTCGATTTTCCTACGTTTGGTAATCCTACAATTCCAGCTTTCATTATGTTTTGATTTTATTTCTCGCAAAGGCACAAAGGCACAAAGCTTTTTTATGGTTTGCAAATATAAGCTAATAATTATTCTGTGAAAGTGTGTTTTTTGGAAAGATGTTTGTTTTTTAGGTTAGTAAGATTTTGTAAGTAAATTTTGGCTATATTTGAGAGAACTAAATTAAGATTAGAGGAGGCAATGTTTGTAAACCAAATAATAATATTTCTAGTGCTAATGTTATTAATTTGATTACTAAAGATACTTTTAGATGTTGTGTTTATAAAAAACATAGAAGATATTTTTTCTCAAGTTCTATTGCTTTATATAATAATTAACAAAATAAAAATTTAGGAGTGGACATTTGTCTATGGATAGTGTATGGAGAAAAAATCGTAATTTATCAAAAGACATCAACCAAAAAAAAGCCAAGAAAAGAAAGCATAAATTAACCAAAGACAAAAAGTAACAAAAAGAGCAGAAAAAAACATAATAAGAAGGTATTCGATTGTTTTTTTTAATCGAAATTTTTTTAAACTAACACGATTATCAAAATGAATCATCTCTTCTTTTAAGTAATTTGATCTTTTTTGCGTTTTAATAAATGAAATAAAAAAGAAAACAAGTATCGATATTGTTAGAATTGAAAAAAGATTACGTGTAGAGAAACAAATTAATACAAATATTAATACTGTAGTTTCTGAAAAATTAATAAATGCAATTAAAACTTATCCAAGAGAATTGGAAGATTTTTTAAAAAAGAAAAGTCTTGTAAATTTGTTTTTAAATAAAAAAAATGAGGTAGATTATAATGATTTGTACAGACATCCGAGTTTTGAATTATTTTTTAAAACGTTTTTAGAAGAAGATTTAATGCATATTTTTAAACGAAAAATAGCATTAAAAGAATATAATGCATTAGATAATATAATGCAGTTTGAATCTTTTTTTTCGTATGATTTTATAGATGAAATTCAAAAAATATTTCAAAATAAATTAGAATATGCGAATCATTATTTTATTAATAAACCGATAGTAAGGCATGTAGAATATGATTTTTTAGCAGATAAAAATTTTTTTAGTTTTATCAATCATTTTAGCAATGGTGCAATGGAAAGTTATATTATTAATTTGTATAATAAAGTTGTAGATGAAGTAAATAAAAAAAGAAAATCTAATTTTGTATTACACGCATTAATTGCGTTTTCATTTTATAAAGCAGATGGCGAAGATTTCCAGAAAACCTTATTCGAAAATAAGACTTTTGCACAAAACAGATTAGGTAAAACGAGTTACTCTCAGAGAAATCAAAAAAGCAAAACGAGTTCTGGTTCTAGAAGTTTTTTTGGAGGATTTGTAATTTTTATCATTATCATTCGTGTACTTGTTTTAATAGGAAAATCAAATCATTCTAGGCAAAGTTATCCAAGATATAATCCGTCTACAAATCATTGGATTGAGAGTATAAATCATAGGGATTACATTAAAAAAACTTTTGGAAAACAAGAAAAAAAACTAATAAATTTCTTGAAAACAGATACTATAAATAGAGAACATGCTGTAAATCTTGTTAGAAATATAAAGACAGGTGATAATCCTTTTGATATTAAATTTTCTGAATTTAATATAGATAATTATAGAAATTTTACTTTTTTAAATAATACTGAGCATGACATGATTGTATTAGAGTTTGAAAAAATTAAGTTAGGTAAGCGAAATTATCGAAGAAAATTATTAAAAGCAGTTTTTATACGAAGCTATGATAGTATTAAGTTATCTAACTATGATGATTATAACAATACATCTTTTTTATTATATATAGGCGATTCTTTAGCGAGTTATAGAAATCCGCGGTTAGAAGATTTAGTAACACAAGTATATAAAAAAAATAGTAAAATACCAGAAAGTAGATTTTTACATAATATAAACGGAACAAAGAAGTTGTTAACCTGCATTATTCATACAGTTAAATTTCAAGGTTAAAAAACCACAAAAATTTACCATTTAATAAATTTCAACTTTTTTCTTTCTAATTTCAACAAATTTGTGAGCTATATTTAACCAAATTTGA
>JALSLK010000032.1 GCA_026988355.1 Flavobacteriaceae bacterium | reverse complement strand
AAAATTAGGTTCTAATGTTTTTAAAGAAACTTAATTATTCGGTATATGTTACTTTAAATGTGCCATCATAAAAATGAATTATTTCTCCTGTTACAGAATGCATTACATCAAAATTAAATTTACCTTCCATCTTTTTTGCGGTTATATCGTGAGTTATTAGGTTTAATAAATCGGTATTTTGATTAACTGCCGTATAATAATTTGTAGCGTTTACTGTATAATTTCCTACGACCTCATCTCCTAAAACGATTAAATCTTTTATATTTTCGTTTCCTGTATTCATTCCTAATGGAATTTTAAGAACTATTGCTTCTAATCCTATTCGTTTTGCAGTAATAATAATGTAGGTATTTCCTCCTTCTGTCGTTTTTTGTGCTGTTACTGTTTGTTCTACATATTCTGTTCCGTCGTCTGTTGCATTATTTGTTTCGTCTATATTTACAAAAAATTCATTATTATTTGTTGTTGCTCCTCCGTTTATATTTTCGGGTTCTAATAAAGATAGCACCAAATTATTAAAAATACCATTTGTAAATGTTTTTGTTTCTACATCGTATATTAAATTTCCTGTTGTATCTAACATTGGGTTTCCGAGGGCATCAAATTGTTGTGTTAACCTTTTTCCTATAAACGAGAACGTTCCAGATAGCTTCATTCGATTATAGTCAATTTTATCTAAATCTATTCTACCTGATACTGCAGTAGCGTCGGTAAGATAAGCTCTATCTGCTTCTTTTTTATACGAAATCAATCCTTCACTTTGACTTGGCGATAAAGTATATGCGCCTTCTTCGGTTTCATTTAAGGTTATTACAAAAAATTCTTGAGCATCTATTTTCTTCGCTATTATTGTGGTTACATTATTATATATGTATGCTGTTGCTATTTCGGTATAATAGGTTTCTCCATCAAACTCTACCTGAAAATTTGTTTCACTTAGTATTTCTTCGCCTACATTAATGGCAATATTATCTTCACAAGAAATTAGAGTTAATATTATTAAGGACAAAAGGATTGCTGTTTTTTTCATGGTACATTCTTATTTTGGCAAAAGTAAAAAAACTATTTTACTTTATTAAAGGTAATTTTAGATATACAATTAACGTTTATTTTTAAGTATTCGTATTACTTTCTCTACATCTTCTTTTGTGTCTACTGGTACAGAATTGTGCAAGGTTATTGCGACACTAATTTTATTTCCGTTTTCTAACCATCGAAGCTGTTCTAATTTTTCTTGATTTTCTAGATTTGTTTGCTCCATATTTGCAAATTTGATTAACGAATTTGGTGTAAACCCATACATACCCACGTGTTTATAGAAAGTGTTTTTTATATGCCATTCTTCTTTTTTTTCGTCTCTTACTACTGGTATTACTGCTCTACTAAAATATAAGGCATTCTTATTTTTATCAAAAACTACAAATACACCAGATTTTAATTCGGATGCTTTATTTGTTGGCATTACTAAAGTTGCCATTTGTGTTTTGGTATTTTCAAAACAGGATATTAAACTTGTTATTTGCTTTGGCTCTAAAAGAGGTTCGTCTCCTTGTATATTTAGCACAACATCAAATATTATTCCTATTTCTTTTTGGTATTTTTCTAAGGCTTCTAAACATCTATTTGTTCCTGTTGTATGGTTTGTTGATGTCATTACTACTTTGCCTCCAAATTGTATTACGGCATCAAAAATACGTTTATCATCTGTTGCAACTACGGCATATTTTATTGCTTTTTTAACTTGTTCGTACACACGTTGAATCATCGTTTTTCCACAAATATCGACCAATGGTTTTCCTTCTAATCGTGTTGAACCGTATCTTGCTGGTATTATTCCTATAATTTTTTTCATCCTATTTTTGTTACTATTATTGCTATTATAAGACCAATTCCTTTAATGCCTCTATAACATAATCTAATTCTTTTTTTGTATTGTATTTACTAAATGAAAAGCGTACGGACGTCTTTAAAGCTTCTTTTTCGCTTAAAATTTCATGTAATACATGAGATCCTTTATTACTTCCGCTTTGACAGGCAGAACCTCCTGAAACAGCAATTCCTTTTAAATCTAAACGAAATAGTAACATTGCCATTTCTGACGGAAATCGCACATTTAAAATGAGGTAAGAACTCTTTTCTTTATCCTCAGAATTTCCATTAAATTGTATGTTTTTAAAAGTATTTTTAAGTCTTTCTACAAAATATTTTTTTAAGTTTGCTATGTGTTTTTGTTCTTCGGAAATATTTTCTAGTGCTTGTCTCAATGCGAATTCCATCCCTACAATACTTGGTACATTTTCTGTTCCAGCTCTTGCACCTCGTTCTTGTTCGCCTCCTAATAATAATGGTTTAATTCCTATTCCTTTTTTTATTATTGCAAATCCTACTCCTTTTGGACCATGAAATTTATGGGCACTTGCTGCGATAAAATCTATTGGTGTTTCTTGTAAATCTATATTAAAATGTGCTATTCCTTGTACGGTATCCGAATGAAATAATGCATTGTATCTCTGACATATTTTCGTTACAAATTTTATATCTAGTATGTTCCCTAATTCGTTATTTATATACATTAAACTTACTAATGTTTTGCTTTTTTCGTTTCCTAATAATTCATTTAGATGCGAATAATCAACCTCTCCTTTTGGAGTTAATTTTACATATTCTACCTGTATGTCCTGTTCTTTTTCTAATGCTAAAATGGTATGTAACACTGCATGATGCTCAATTTTTGTAGTAATAATTCGTTGTACACCTAAATTGAATACTGCATTTGTTAAGATTAAATTATCTGCTTCGGATCCTCCTGCAGTAAATACAATTTCGTTTGCTGTTACATTAAAATATCTGGCTATATTTTTACGTGCTTTTTCTACCAATACTTTTGCGGATCTTCCGTATTGGTGTGTAGAAGATGGGTTTCCGTATGTAGTTTCCATCACTTTGGTAATTGTTGTGATTACCTCCAAACTCATTGGTGTTGTCGCAGCATTATCTAAATATACTTTTTGCATACTGCAAAGATAGCAATAAACTTTATGATTTTTTTACACATTTCTAAACCTAAAATTTATATTTTTGTGGGACTTATTAATCTGTATGAAAAAATGTATCCTTTTATTCTTTATAGTATTGTTTGCAATGTCTTGTGACGATGGTGATTTTGATGTTCCTAGTTTTGTTTTTAGTTCTAATGTACAGAAATGTGGCGATTTAATTCTATACAATATTAGCGATGATTCCAAAGAGGTCCTTATTTTAAATTTGGCGGAGAATGATACTATTTTTTTTATTACACCTCAAGTTAATGCCTCTTTTCCATTAACTAATAAAATTTCTTATCGCGTTTTTAATACTAATGTAAGTAGCTCTTATTTTTGTCAGGATATACCTCCAGTTTCTCCATCTATTATTGAAGAGTGGAATGGTAGTGGTACTTTAATTGTAAATAATACTATTAATAGCGATGATAATGATGGCGTACAAGAATTAGATTTAGAATTAGATTCTGATTTAGATGGCATTCCTGATTATATTGATAAAGATGATGATAACGATGGTATTTTAACTACCAATGAATTAGATTTGGATAACGACGGCGATAATTTTCTTGACTTTTTAGATACGGATGGTGATGGTATTCCTAACCATTTAGATTCGGATGATGATGGTGATGGTATTTTAACTATTTACGAGAAACGCACAGATAGTAATGCCAATGATATTGTAGATTATCTGGATCCTTCTTTTGCAGTTACACAAGCTGCTTTTTTAGTAGAACCAAATCAATACACTACATATTACACGACTACGTTTACTATTAATAACTTAAGTTTATCTAATAATAATGGTAATGTTATTAATTACGATAATTACGAATATGGAGCCATAACTGGCGAACAGATTATTAAGGAATAATTTTATTCTTATAAATAGTTACTTCGGTTGCTCCATAACCATATTTTTTATAGGATGCATCGTTTATTTTTACTGGATAATTTTTTAATAATTGATATAATTCGTTTTTCAAAACACCTTTTCCAACACCATGAATAAATACCACTTGTTTGATATTTGTTCTTATTGCAAATTCTATTTTTTGTTTTGCAATTGATACTTGTTTTGTTAACATGTCGTAATTGCGCATCCCTTTATTTGAATTTGTTATTTGATGTATATGTAAATCGACCTCTAAACTAGAAATAGCATTATTTTTCTTTATTTCTTTAGACTTCTTAGTATATTTCTCTTTATCTATTTTCTTTATTATATTCTTGCTTTCTAGTAAAATATCCATATTTATCTGTACTAATTCTGAAGATTTGTATTTTAATAAAAATCCATTCTCATCTTTTATCGTTATTGCATTGAGTTTCATAGCAATAATAATTCCTTTTATAGTATCGTCTATTACTGCTACTTTACTACCTATATTAAATTTATTCTTGTCCATTAATATGGCAAATGTAATATTTTATTTTTGTACCTTTATAGAAATAAAATTTATGGGATTAATTTCTTTTTTAGAAGAGCATCTATTTTCTTGTCCTTGGAAAAGATTTGGTTTAGAATGTATGGGTTGTGGTATGCAACGCTCTATAATTTATCTATTAAAAGGCGAATTTATTGCAGCTTTTTATATGTATCCTCCTATTTATTCTTTAATTATTATGTTTGGTTTTTTATTTTTACATCTAAAATTTCGTTTTAAAATTGGACATAAAATTTTATTGGGTTTATTTATCCTAAATATTATGATTACTTTTGTCAACTACTTTTTAAAAATCACGAATCAAATTTAAAATTATGAAAGAAAAATTACCACATTCTCAAGCATCACTTATTTTAGGCATTTTCTCCATTATAACCTGTTGGTGTTATGGACTTCCTGGAATTATTCTTGGTATTATTGGCTTTGTTCAAGGAAAAAAAGCGATTAAAATTCACAACGAAGATCCAGATGTTTTTGATGGTCTTGGAAATGCCAATGCTGGAAAAATCATCTCTATTATTGGTCTTGTTCTAAGTCTTATTGTTTTAGGAATAATGTTATATGCTGTTTCTCAACCTGAATTTATGGAAGAGATGAAAAGAGTTATGGAAGAAGCACAACAAAATCAATAAACTAGAGCAAATTCCCTCAAAAGTTCTAGCTAGTCTTGTAAAATTTGTATTCTTTTATAAAAAAAATCATTTAAACCGTAAGCAGATTTCAGGTCGTACTTAGGTTATAAATATTAGCTAATCTAAAAATAGGATTATACTTTAATGCTTTTATCGTATGGTATTTTTTTTAAAATATGTTCTATAACACCAACTCTTGCCGTTGTCTTTCTATTTGCTCTTATTACTTTAAAACGAATAGCTCCTTTTTCTTTTGTGTTTAGAAACATTTTCTTTTTATATTTTGTATATACATCCCAAAGTTTTTGTGCTTGTTCGTCTACTTTTGTCATTTTCCATTGCTTTAACGGATCCGATTTTATTTCCTCAAAACGTTTTTCTTGTTCTGTTTTTGATATGGACATGTAAATTTTGACTAATAGTATACCAGATTCGATAATCATGCTTTCAAAATTAGTGACCTGTTTCATAAATATTTCGTATTCTTCTTGAGTACAAAATCCATTTACGGGTTCTACTACTGCTCGATTATACCACGACCTATCAAAAAACACAATTTCTCCAGCTTGTGGCAATTCGTTTACATAACGTTGAAAATACCATTGTGTTTTTTCTACTTCTGTAGGTTTTGGTAACGCAATTATTCGCAAATGTCTCGGATTCATTTTTTCTGTTACACGTCGTATTGCCCCTCCTTTTCCTGCGGCATCTCGTCCTTCAAAAATGATAATTACACGTTTGTTATTTTTTATTACCCAAGTTTGTAGTTTTATTAATTCTACTTGGTATTTCGTTAATTTTTTTTCATAATCTACGTAACGTATTGCTTTTTCGTAGTTTAAAGGTTCTTTTCTAAATAATGCTAAAAGTCCTTTTTTGGAATTTAACTTTTTTAAATTTTCTGTTGTAAATATTGTCTCTTCCATTTCTTAAAACTGCTTTACAGATCTATAATAACGCATTACTACATTTGGATCTGGTATTATACTTATTTCTGCCTCGTCTTTTCCATCATAATTAAATTTAGACAATACATAACGCATACTTTCTAATCTTGCTTCTAATTTATTATTTGTCTTTATCACTATCCATGGACAATACGATGTATGTGTTCTACTAAACATTTGTTCTTTATAAAAGGAATACTCTTTCCATAACGCTTGTCCTTTTTGATCTACTGGACTAAATTTCCATCGTTTTAATGGACTTTTTAATCGACCATCAAATCTTGCTTGTTGTTCTTCTTTAGATATAGAAAACCAAAATTTAATAATTTCGACTCCTGATTCGTATAACATGTGCTCAAACTCTGGTACTTGCACCATATATTGTTTGTATTGCGCATCGGTGCAAAAACCCATTACAGGTTCTACAACGGCTCTATTATACCAGCTTCTATCAAAAAAGACAATTTCTCCTGGATTTGGCAATTGTTTTATATATCGTCTAAAGTACCATTGTCCTTGCTCTGTCTCTGTTGGTTTTGATAAAGCTACTAATCGCATGGATCTTGGATTTAGATGCTCGATAAATCTACGTATTGCCCCTCCTTTTCCTGCGGCATCTCTTCCTTCAAAAATAATTGCTACTCGTTTGTTATTATTTTGTACCCATCGTTGTAATTTTACCAATTCTACCTGTAAAAATTTTAATTCTCTTTCGTATTGTAAAATTTTTAAAACTTTATTGATTGGTATTTTTTTTTCTTTTGCTAGATGTATTAGTTCTTCTTTATCTTTTGATTTTTGGAAATCTTCTGCTGTGAATTTCATTCTTTCTTCCATAAAAATAATTCTTTTTGTTGCTAATCAAAGGTACAAAAAACTAATTAATTTTATTATTGAATAGTGCAAAATATTCTTTAGATTGATTCTAAAATAGATACGAACATTAAATCGAATTTTATTTTATTATCCGAGTTTTAATTTAATTAAATAGATACTTTCCTTTCTAATTTTTAGACAAATTAATATATCTAATTACTAAACGTATGGCATTAATATGCAATTGTTCTTTTTGACAAAAACACAATTCATACCAATTCGGATTTAAGGAATTTTTATGATAAAAATCATATAATACATTTTTAATACGTTGTAAATTTGCGTTCCAATGAGTAACGAATTTTTACAGAGAATAATTGCATTTTTTTTAGTAGTTATATTATTAGCATATAATATAAAGACTGCTTCTATTATTGTTGATTTTAAAATAAACCAACGTAAAATAGCAGAAACATTATGTGTTCAAAAAGATAATCAGCAAGGCTGTAATGGTAAGTGTCAATTGGTAAAAGCTCTAAAATCCGATATAGAATCAAGCAAAGAAATGCCAATTGAAAATACCGAAAATATTCATAATATATACAATTACTTACAGCCAGAAAGTCCTTTTTATAGAAACTTATTTTATGAGTTATTATCTGCATCGGATTTTAATAATAATATTTTAAATATTATTAATATGGAGTATGACATCTTAATTCCACCACCAAAAGTGTCGTAACTACTGTCTTTTTTTATGCTTAATGTCGTTTTTTTATTTCACAATAAGAGTGCAATGTTATTGTATCTATTTTTTGTATTTGTTATCTAAATATAACATTATACCAAGTTGACATCAAAATAAGTCATAAACTCTTTATTTTTTCTCATGCTATTTTACTTAAAAGTATAACCATAGCAGAGGTTATACTTACAATTTTAAGATGGTATACTAAAAAAATATGTTGATTTTTTTGGCGTATCTTAATAATCAAATTGGTATAAATATAAAAATTATTTAGAAACACTAAAGAAATAAATTAAGGCAGAATTCTAAGAAAATCTAAATTCTAAAGAGGTTATTATTTTAGCATAGTTTATTCTAATTATAAAAGTATAATGCTAAATAGCCATCTATTTTTTAACAAAAAACAATTCAATAAAATGAAAAAATATATTATTATAAGTGTATTATTTACGCTATTAACAACGACTTCTTTTTCTCAAAATAAAACCTTAAAAGGTCTTGTTATTGACGATAAAACCAAAGAACCTATTTCTAATGCTGTAATAAAAGTGCAAAATTCAAACCATTATACGATAACAGATATCAATGGAAATTTTGAACTTGTAGCCGATGAAAAAGCGATTCTAGAAATATCTATTTTAAACTATATTACGAAAAAAGAAAATGCCAATAATTGTTCAATAATACGTATGATACAACGTAAAATCTCATTAGATGAAATTATTGTTAAATCCAATCCATTGCAAGACATATCGCACTCTGTAATTGTTGTGGATGATATAAAAAAAGGAAGTCAGGCGCGAAATGTTACCGATTTGTTTAAAGACATTACTGGTTTTAGTATTCAAAAAAGAAGTGCTACGGCAATAGAACCTTCCTTAAGAGCTTTTAAATATGAGCAAATGAATATTAAATACGATGGCGGAATGAAAATGGTACATGCATGTCCAAACAGAATGGATCCAATCACAGCACATGTAATTCCAGAAGAAGTTAGAAAAATTGAAGTTGTAAAAGGACCTTTTACGGTTCGTTTTGGACAAAGCTTTGGTGGTATTGTAAATATGATAACCAAAACTCCTACTCCAGAAAATTATGGTTTTAATGGAAGTGTTCAAAGTGCTTATGAAACAAATGGTTCTAATTTTGTAGCAAGAGCGGAGTTGATGTATGCTAAAGAAAAATATGATTTAACTATGAATGGCGAGCGCAGAGATTTTGGTAATTATACAGATGGCGATGGTATTGTAACCTCTGCTGGTTTTGAAACAATAAGTTACTCCATAAAAGCTGGAT
Source organism: Flavobacteriaceae bacterium (assembly GCA_026988355.1). Classification (GTDB taxonomy): domain Bacteria; phylum Bacteroidota; class Bacteroidia; order Flavobacteriales; family Flavobacteriaceae; genus S010-17. The sequence continues at coordinate 9,101 of JALSLK010000032.1, read as the reverse complement.
ATAATCCAAAAGACAATGCACGTTTGCAACTAGATTGGCGTCAAAAATTCGGTAAAAATATAATGCATGCTGGTCTACCAATGGACTCTCCAAAAGACGATAGTTACATGCTTGGTTTGGACTACAAAATCAAAAAAATAAATGATAAAATAAACAGTATTTCTGCTAAAGGATATTATTCGTTTGTAGATCATTTAATGACAAATGGTTTTGGTAATGACGATAATACTCGTCCTAATTATCCAGCTATGGATGCACGTACACCAATACAATCGAGTACACTTGGATGGAAATTTGAAATAGGTCTTACTCCTTCTAACAAATTATTAATTTATACTGGTTTTGATGCAGATATTATTAAACGAGATGGTACAAAAACGGTAATTATTAATGCCATGAATGGAAATTCTTTACCAACTCCTATTATTAAAAAAGCTCCTGTTTGGCAAGATGCTACCATTGCAGATTATGGTATTTTTGCAGAAACAAATTACAAGTTAACCAGTAAAATTACAACAACTATTGGTTTAAGAACCGATTTTGTAAATGCTAAAATGGATGCTCCTTCTGCAAATTTTGAAGCATTATACGGAGGAGAAATAGAAGATATAGACGATGTTGTTATTGGTGGTAATATTTCTGCAAAATATAGAAATAATGGTTTGCAATTACAATTAGCTTTTGGTAGAGGGACGCGAACACCTTCGATGGTCGAACGTTATATTTATCGTTTTACAATTGGAGCCGATTCTCGTCAATATATTGGTAATCCGTATTTACAACCAGAAATAAATAATCAGATGGAATTTTCTATTTCTAAAAAAATAAATAAAATGAGATTAGGCGCAAGTATTTTCTACTCTAAAATGGATAATTATATTACTGCTAAATTGAACCCTACTTTTATTGGTTCTGGAACTGTAGCTCCTAAACAATTTGTAAATGTAGATGCTAATCAATATGGATTTGATGCTTTTTTTAATTATAAAATTATTAAAAATTTAGAATTCAAATCCGATATTTCATTAACCAAAGCAGAAAACGAAACGTTTGATGAGCCTTTAGCGCAAATTGCACCAATGCAAATTCATTTAGGTTTAAAATACGAAAAAGAAAAGTATTGGATGGATCTACGTTCTCAATTTGTTTCTAAACAAGCAGATTTTTCGCCAAGTTTTAACGAAACGGAAACTCCTGCTTACCATACTTTTGATTTACGTTTGGGATACAAACTCCTTAAAAATTTACATTTAGGTGCTTCTATTTTAAATATTTTTGATACTGCATATTATAGTCACTTAAACTTTAGTTTTAAAAATGCAGATGAGAATAATGGAAGACGAATCTATGAAGTTGGTAGAAACTTTAGTTTTTATGTTAAATATGATTTTTAAATAACATTTGTAAGTTTATTTAAAATTTAAAAGACGGTTTAATTTATTTTAAACCGTCTTTTATTATTTTTTTTTGAGTTTTAAATCGAAATATATCATTCTTTATTTCTTTATCATTTATATTAAAACGTCTTAACTCGTTTACAATACTTTTATTATAAACAGCCTCAACAGCAATTAATTCGTAGGCTATTTTTTTTAAATATTTAGCATGTTTTGATTTCTTTTTATATTCGTGTAATACAACCGATAAAAAGGCAGCTCGTTTAGATGGTGCTACTTTTTTGGTATAAATATATTGATATTGTTGTTTAAGTTTATTCTTATTGATGGTGTCAAAATACTTTATTAAACATTTAGTTGCCTCTATATTTTTTTTCCAACCTTCTAATAAAATTTGCTGTGATTGTTTTACATCATTTAACTTATTCGTATATAAATCTGATGCGTTTATGTAGTTATTTTTATCTATTAAAAAGGATATCTTTTTATGATAGAATTTATATGCAAGTTCTTTTTTGTTAATCGTTACATATAAATCTCCTACCTTTTCATAGTCATTTAGTTCTTCGTATAAAGCTATTGCTTCTTTTATCATTTTTCCTTTTTCATAACATACTGCTGCTTTTGCTTTGTTTTTTGCATGTTTTACATATATAATTGCTGCTTCGTGATATAACTTTCCTTCTTCTAAAGCATTTGCTGCTGCATCGTAATCTTTTAATAATTTCATATATACAAACGCTGCTTTTTCATATTTCCCTTGTCGAATTAGGTCTTCTGCCGTTTTTCTATACTGTGCTTCTAAGGTATGGTAATGGTCTCCTAAATCTATAGAACCTCCATAACTACTCGAGCCCATTTCTCCAAATAAAGATTCTCCTAACAAACCTCCAAATAAAGAAAATCTATCTCTCATTTTTGACATTCTAAATTCTCCATTATTTGTTCCTCTAGACGATGAATTACTATCTAATGGTATTGCGTATTTTAAAGCTTCTTCTGGATTGTTTTTTAGTAAATTCAATAATTTATCTATCTCTTTTTGATTTCGATCTGATAAATCTTCGAAATCGTCTTGCATTTTCTCTATTCCTCTATTGTCTTTAGATTCTCCTACTAAATTATTTTTTAGTTGTAAAAATCGCTTTAACAATCCTGATTTTTCAGTTTCGCTATGTATATCTTTTTCGTCTGTTTTTTTAAACAAACGTTTATAGAATGACAACCTTCCTTTTTCAAAAATAGTTAAAGGTTTATCTTTTGGTTTTTTCTTTTGCGAAAGAATATTCTCTTCTATTTTTTTTAACACTTCTTCTTCTGATACTGGTATTATTTGAAAAGTATGTATCTCTGTTGGTATAAAAACGGATGCTTCTGGCGAAAAAACATATTGCATTTTTTCTTTTGGCGCATTTAACAACGTTCCGATATTAAAGGATTCTAACGCTACTAAACCAAATTCTGGATGGAATATGTGTATGGCTTCTGATAGTATTAATTTTGCATCATTTTGTGATAATAATGGTAAAATTATAGATTTTTCTAAAATATAAAAGTTTGAAAAAACTGCTTGACATAATTCGTTGCTACCAACTTCTTGCTTGGTTATATTCTTATTTGTTATAACCAAACTTCCCCAAATTTCATTTGCTTTATTACTTGGTATCGGATAGATTTCAACATCTATTAATGCAAATCCTAAAGATTGGATTTCTAGCATCCATTCTTTTACAGATGGATTTTTAATTAAAAATCCTCTTAAAGGAAAATGATTCTCTTTAGATGGCTTTAATTTAAGTTCCATAATTAATTATTGTGTTAATAAATTCTTTTATATATTGCTCAAAAAAATCTTCTCTTTGTATTACTTTAATCGATGTAGCGTCTTGATTTACTGATTTTATCTCTACTTTCGCTCCACATATTTCTAAACGCCTTTCTGCATCTATTACCTCTTTATGCGTAAAAAAACTTTTTAAATTACATGGTACTTCATCTGCAATCTCTTTGCTTTGCTGTAAGCCTAAATTAGTTAATTCTTTAATTAATTTAACAATTGCTAATTTCTTAGTTCCTGCTTCTAATAAATTAATTGTAAATAAAGGTTCCTTATAATAAAATTGATTTCCTGCAAACTCGGTATATGTTGCAACACCTAAAGATACATCTACAACAGATGGTATAAAAATTATTGGATTTTTTTCATCACTACTCTTCAAAATAATAAATCCAGATCTATTTAATTCAACAATACTTCCATCATCAAACTTAAAATTATCTTGGTAACTATCTGCTTCTATTAAGGTAATATCTGTTCGTGTTCTATCTATTTTTATATGATTTCCACTATTTAAAACCAGCTCATGCTTTTTGTTAAACATCAGGTTTCCATTTTCATTTATTGCAATTTCATTAATATTTTTAAATGTTCCTGTAGTATTGCTAAATTGAGTTAACAACTCTTTTTCTAATTTTAATTTGGACTTACAATTATTTTCTAATTGCTCCTTAACTTTTTTAACCTTAGCGTCTAAATCTATTTCGTAAGTTCCTCCATAGTTACTCCAATAATAAAATTTTTGTCTTATATAAATAAAATTTCCCGGTGCAGTCCATTCTTTAAATTTGGTTTTAACTTCTTGTTTTGTATTTAGATTTAAAAGGGTTATTCCTTTTGCTTTTCTATCAAATAACAACAAGATATATTCTCCATTATTTAAAACACCTATTTCTACTTCATGATCGGTTATTGGTAGGTTTTTATAAAATAATTCCCATCCTTTTTGATGATTATTAGCCAACTTATCCGACAATCTTAGTATGGATTTATTTTTAGTTATTTGAAATTTCTCTCCATTTTCTGTTTGATGATATTTCTTGCTATTTGCCTCATTTCGTGTTAATATTGGGTAATATTCTCTTTGTATATTTGGTATTTCTTTATTGTCTTTTGGTATTGTTTTTTTCTGCCAAAGTCGGTCTATTGGTATTTCTAAATGTTGAATGTGTTTTTTACTATTTTTTAACTTTTTATAAATATCTACATTTCCATCTACATCGTTATAAATCCAATAATTAATTTTATTTGCATAATCATTATAGACTTTATGCATACTTTCTTTGGTAGATTTTTCGGTAAGCACAAACAACTCTCTATTTTTATCTTCTGGAAATGCTTCAAAATAAGCAGTTAATCCTTTGCTTGCATCTAAACTTGCATCTATTAACTGTATTCCAGATATTAATGTGTTTATAGAATCTAAATGTATCTCATGAAAATTATTTCCTACCACAAAAATCTGATATGCTATGTCTGTTTTTGGGTGTTTTGCAATTGCTAACATGGTTGCAAAAGCAATAGTTTTTGGTGTTCCCCAATTTTTTAGTGATACATCTATTAAAATAACTCGTTTTAAATCGTTTGACGCTGGCGGACTTTCTCTACTTAAATACAAGGCTTCGTTATTTGCTAATCTGGATAAAAAAACAATATCTTCGTTGGCATACTCTGAAATTAACAACTGATCTAAATTTCCTTTATTTGTCAAATCAGAAACTCCTCCTATTGGTTGTTGGCTTGGTATTGTACTCGAAAATGGTAAATTAATTCCTGCATAAATTGTTTTTACTAATGCTCCTATTTTAAATGTTTTTGAATTTAATATTAATTCTTCTATTAAATTTTCTGGTTTTATTTCTTGTGATTCTAGATGAAATTCTTCTTCTATCTTTGGAAGATTTGCCATTTTTTGCATTAGGACTTCCATCGTTGGAAATTTTTTACCTAATAAATCTAATGTTCTAAAATCTACATTTATTATTTTTGGTGTTAATTCTATTTTGTCATCTACTTGTTGTTTCCTAGAATACTTTTTATCTAAGATCCAATTTGCTTCTTTTTTTATTAATTTAGATTTTTTTATTCCTATAATATTGTGACAATCATTAAATAACGTTCTTAATAATATTATTTTTTTTGTTCCTGTTTTATAGATTTCATCTATGGTTGCTAATCTTTTTAAAAAAGGAATTGCTTTTAGTAAATCGGAATCTTTATCTATAAAATCATCTAATTTTCGAATCGTAATTTCTAAATTGTTATTTGGGTTTAAAACAATCATTACAAGTAATAATGAACCAAAAGGTGGTAACCCTTGTGTATATAATTTTTCAATGATATCTACCAATTGTTTTCGATAAGCAATTGTACTTCCATTTGGTATTGCTACAAATTGATTATCGTCTTCCCATTGCCAAAAATAATTTTTATATGACTGAAAATAACTAAACATTTATTTGCATTGCTTTTATTTCTCGTTCTATTTCTATTTTCGTTTTTCTTACGGAACTTAAACTTAATTTCTTCAATAGGCTTTTATCTACTTTGTAATAACTTGCTTCTTTATTCCAAATTATCCATGAATCATTTTCTGGATTTATTTTTTTATTAATTACTTCTTGTAATATTTCTAATTCTATCTTATAACCTACTGGTATTACGGTATTGCCATACATCCAAAAGGCTGCTGCATTTATTGGTAATATTGGTTTTCCAAAAAGCAATACATCTTCGTTATTTATCAAAATCCATTTTATTTTTTCCAATCTTATTTTTGGCGCTGTTTCTACATAGATTAATAATTTTTCTAGACTTGTATAAAGTACTTGTACTTCTTTTTCAGAGGTGTCTTTTACTAGTTTTATTTCAATTTTTTCGGTTAGACCAAAATAATTATGATTAAATTTTGTTATTTGTATTGGCAATGCTCTTTCGATTGGTGTCCATAACAAATTTGGTTCTTTACAATCTGGCAATAAACTATGTAACAAGAATAATTTTCCGTTTTTACTATAAAAAAGGTTTTTTTTAGGAATTGCTTTTACTTCTATGGAATCTATTTGATAGGATTCGAAATTGTTAATCCATATACTATTTTTATCGAATGCTACTTTTAGATTATTCCACTTTCTAATACTTGCTAGATCTTCTTTATTATCTATATCTATCCGTAAAAAATAATTTATACGCTTTGTAATATTTTGTGCCATAAAGATTCTATTTCTGTCGATAAATGTTTTTTATGTTCGTCGTTTTTAATCCATGAAGTTCTTGTTTGCAGGTACCTCAATTTGTCTTTTATTACATTTTGTTCTTCGAATGACAATTTTGCATCGTTCCATTTTTTTGTTAATAGATTTACCTCTTTCATCAACTCTTCTGCATTCGGAATTTTATTAAACATGGCTTGAGGATGTGCATTTTCTTTTTCATCCTTTTCTATAATCGTATCAATGATTCCTGCTAATATTTCGATTTGTTCTTCGGTATCCCAAATATATTTTAATACCCATAAATCGGATAATATTGCTTCGGTTCGGTTACACATTATGGCACTTGCTGCTATTAAGTTTTGAATTTTCACCGCTCGTCTATCTGATACTTTTATTCCTGTATTTCTAAGATTGTGTACCAAGTCTACAAATTGTTTTCGTATTGGCGACAAGTCTATTTCTTTTGCTTGGTTTTGTAGGTTTATTATTGTTTCTGGTTGTATTAACGGTTTTTCGGTTGTAGTTTGTTTTTCTAATTTTCTTCCTGCTAATAATACTTCTTCTAGTAAATCTGGATTCACATAATCGCTTCTTACTCTAATTAAAAAACGATCTAATAATGCATTTAATGATTCGTCTTCTGGCATTACATTACTTGCTCCTACAAACATTAAAGCTGGTATTTTTCTAGTCTCTCTTCCTCTACGGAATAGTTTTTCGTTTAATGCCATCAATAAACTATTTAATATGGCACTATTTGCATTAAATATTTCGTCTAAAAATACCATAGATGCTTCTGGCAACATTCCTTCTGTGTTGGTTTTTAGCTCTCCTTCTTTTAATTTTCGGATATCAAAAGGTCCAAATATTTCGTTTGGTTCTGTAAATCTTGTCAATAAATATTCGAAATTTTTACCATTTTCGATACATTCGGATAGCGTTCTAATTATGGCACTTTTTGCTGTTCCTGGTGGTCCCAACAAAAAGGCATTTTCTCTAGCTATTAGACCTATTCCTAATAAATCTATTATTTCATCTTTTCCTACAAATGCATTTTTAATGTATGTTAATACATCATTTAATTTATTAATGTTCTTCATCTTTTATTATTTCTTTAAAATCATTCCACAATTCTTTTCCATAAATGCCCAAATCTGCTTTAATCCATGTGTAAAATGGTTCTGTTTTTGCCATTTTTATATTTTTACTTGCTACTATTCTATTGATATATAATTGTCTAAAACTTTTATTTGCAAAATTTGTTTTATTTATCTCTCTATTTTCTAGTCCATAATTAATTCCTGAATAATGCCATCTTTTTAAGGTTTTTTCTAAAATTTCTATTAAGGGATCTTCGCTATCTATTATGTTTAATTCTTGTAACATTATTGGCATAAATCGCAAACACAAATCTACACTAATCATGGTAGATGCATTTATTTCCAAATTTTCTGTTGGTAGTAATTGCTCTAATTCTGCATTATCATGTTTACGATACAATATTAATTGTGCGCTCATATAGATTATTTTTGCAGACCAGAGTGCTGCTTCTACATCAAAATTTGGTGGATTAAATGGGTAGTCTAACTTTTCTTGTTCATATTCGTTTGTTAAAAAATCTTTGAGTTTAGATACTTCTTTTTTATTTATTTCTAAAATATTTGCAAACAAGATAACTTCTTCGTTTTTACGAAGTGCTTTTATCATATCTAGTCCATAAAATTTCATCTGCTTAAACTTAACAATTTTATTCTATTTACTATTCCTAGAAAATAGGATGCTAAAGTAATAAAAAAGAAGCAAACTCTATATGATTCTTTAATTACATATAAAATATTACCTTTATGACCTAACTAAATCAAAATGCCTCAAAATTACGAAAAACCATCTTTTAAAAAATTATTAGAAAAATTACAGGAAGATTCTTGGCAATTGGAATTACTAATTTCTGGTTTTGCTATTTTTGGTTTGTTTTATGCTATTGATCCTATCAATAAAGTATTTTACAGTTCTGTGAAATCTGGCGAAATTATTTTTAGTACATTATATTCTACCATAAGAGTCTTTGTGTATATTATGATATTTAATTTAATCCTTCATGTTATTTTACGTGGTTTATGGATTGGTGCTTTAGGTTTGCGATATGTTTCTGGAGATATTGATTATGAGGTTTTAAATTATAGTAAAAAATTTACCAAATACTTAAAAAGAAAGGTTGGCTCTTTTGATAGTTATATTGGCAAGTTAGAGAATTATTGCAGTGTTATTTTTGCAATTTCCTTTTTACTTATTTTTTACATAATTGCTTTTATGTTTGTAATGGCTGCTATTTCTCTTGTTGGTCATTATCTTATAGGTAACGACAATATTTCTAACTGGATTTCTAAAGGAATTGGTATTCCTTTAATGCTTTTTATGGTAGTTGGTATGTTTTTAACCTGCATTATTCATACAGTTAAATTTCAAGGTTAAAAAACCACAAAAATTTACCATTTAATAAATTTCAACTTTTTTCTTTCTAATTCCAACAAATTTGTGAGCTATATTTAACCAAATTTGATTGTTTTTAAGACGAAAAACGCTATTTTTAACAATTAGACATTTTTATCCCGAGCTTGTTATCTTTATCAAATAATAAGCTTTACTGTGTAA
>JALSLK010000031.1 GCA_026988355.1 Flavobacteriaceae bacterium | reverse complement strand
AAAATAGTGTATTTTTAATGCTCAAAATTGGGTGGTTTTAAAAGTAATATTTTTGTTTGTTTGCACTATAAAAATAACACTTTTCACCCAATTTTTTACTATCTATGATGAATTTTTCGGGTTAAATTATCCGATATTATTAATCCTATTTTTTCAACACCACGTTTTTTAATTTCATTGATACTTCTTTCCAACCAGAAGTAGATTTACTCGAAATATTGGCTTATGCCAATTTAATTTCAAAATGCTGAACTATTTTTATGTTTTACAATCTTAAAATTTCAAGCATAGCTATGGTTTAAATTTAAAGTGCAGTAAAACGTGAAATGATAAATAATTTATAGCGTATTTTGATGTTGAGTTGGTATTATTTCTCTTGTATAATTTTAACGCAAGCAAAACATAAAATGTTTCGAAACTTACAAGAAAAGTGCTTTTTTTAATCATAGAATACTCAGGTTAATAAAAATGTAAAAACTTCAGTTGTTAAAACAAAATTTTATAACCTTTTAAAACTATTTAACATATTTTGTTTTTTTCATAAAATTCATAACTATTAGACCTAAGAAAAAATAGATTGCCAAAACCAAAACCGACGTACGCATCGAATAATTAGTAAAGCGCATAGCAAGACCAAAAGATAAAGTTCCTAAAACGATAGCTAATTTTTCTGTAACATCATAAAAACTAAAATAAGTAGCATTGTCATAGGTGTCTTCTGGAATTAGTTTAGAATATGTAGAACGTGCAAGGGTTTGTGTAGCACCAAGGACTAGGCCTAAAAAACCACCAAGTGCATAAAAATAAGTATCTACATGTGGACTTTTGCCAGGAAGGAAATAAGCAGAAAAGCATACTACAATCCAAATAGCAATTGTAATTTTTAAAGTTTTGATATTCCCTAGTTTACCAGAGATTCGAGCAAAGATAGTTGCACCAACAATAGCAACCAATTGGATTAATAAAATGGTAACAATTAAATTTAATGTAGGTAAACCCAATTCATCGGCACCAAATTTAGCTGCCAAAACAATGATGGTTTGAATACCAGCGCTAAATAAGAAAAAGGACCATAAGAAAATATAAATGGTTGGATGTTGCTTTATTTCCTTAAATACTTTACGTAATTCTTTAAAACCTTTAAAGATAAAGTCTTTTTCAGGTTTTCTTTTAAAACTATTATTCGGTAAATAATAAAATGTGTATTGTGCAAAACCTAGCCACCAAATACCTACCAAAAGAAAGCCGTAATGAAATACTTTTATTGGAGGTTCTTCTCCTTTTGCAAGTGGATGGTCAATAAAACCATACCAATTAGGAAACATAATCATAGTTAAAATAAATACCAAAAGAATTACAGAGCCAATATAACCATGAATAAACCCTTTTGCAGATACGCTGTCGTGTTGTTCGGGATGTGCAATTTCGGTTAAATAGGCATTGTAAAATACCAAACTTCCCCAAAAGCCAATACTAGCTAAGACAGAAAACAATAATCCAATCCAAAGTGTTTCTATACCATCAAAAAAGTAAAGCGCCATAACCGATGATGCTCCAAGATAGCAGAAGAATTGCATAAAACGTTTTTTGTTTCCCATATAATCAGCAATACTAGAAAGCATTGGAGAAATAAAAGCAACAATTAAAAAAGAGAAGGATAAGGAGTATGTGTATAATTCGGTATTGTTCCACTCGGTAGCTAAAAAATTTAATTTAGCACCTTTCCCTCCTGTTACCATTCCATAAAAAATTGGAAATACAGCTGTTGTAATTACTAATGGATAAGCAGAGTTTGCCCAATCATAAAAAGCCCAAGCTCCAATTAATTTTTTATCACCTTTTTTTAACATATATCTTTAAGTTTGATTAAAAAAATAAGCCGTTTCAATTTTAATTGAAACGGCTTACAATATACTATTTTTTATTAAGTTTCACAGTTTTGAAACAAAACAAATGATTATTTTCCTTGTGTATTAAACTTTTTCGCATACACTTTTGCTTTAGGTAAAAATGCAGCTAAATCAGCGATACGTCTTTGGTTAGATGGATGTGTACTCATAAATTCTGGAGGAGCTTGCCCGCCACTTCTTTGACTCATTCTAACCCAAACTTTAGAAGCTTCTTCTCCGTTATAACCAGCCATAATCATAAATATTTGACCTAAACGATCAGCTTCTGTTTCATGAGTTCTACTAAATTTTAATTGTCCTAATTGTGAACCAAGACCATATGCCATATTCCACATTTGTGCTTTTCTAGGGTCTTTAATAGCTAAACCAGTTGCAATCTGAGTGGCAACACCTCCTAATTGCGCTATTGTTCCAGTAGACATACGTTCTTGACCATGCTTAGCAAAAGCATGAGCAATTTCGTGCCCCATAATTGCTGCAATACCATCTACGTTTGCGGCAATTGGTAAAATACCAGTATAAAAAACTACTTTTCCGCCAGGCATACACCATGCATTGACTGTTTTGTCTTCCACTAAATTAAACTCCCAACGATAGCTATTAGCTTCGCTTGTCATTCCATTAGCACGCATATAACGATCTACAGCTTTTGAAATTCTAGCGCCAACTTCCTTAATTTGGTTGGATTTTTTAGCATCCGTAGAAAGAGCATGTTGCGCTAAAAAACCAGTGTATTGTGCAAAACTAGTAGGTAAAATTTTAGCATCACTAACGAAATTTATTCTTTTTCTGCCAGAAATTGGTACCGTACTACAACTGTATAACATCAAACTAATTAATGTAAATGCAATAAATTGTTTACTTAGAATTACTTTTAAAATTGATTTTGATAATTTTTCATTTTTCATTTTACATTTATTTTAGTGTTAAAAATTTATAATTAGTCTTTTTTGTTTAGAACTAAAAAAACTAATTTTAATTACAAAGGTATTAAATAATATTAACTTGATAATTTAAAAGTGAGATATTCAAAAATTACACCAAATTGATTTTATAGAAAACATTATTTGTTAATAATTTTGCCTAAAAGGTTGTAAATTTAATTTTTGTATTTTGATGTTGAGTTGGTCTTATTTGAAATGGGTTTGGATAAATGTTGTTATAATTAAAACTTAGATTAATAGAAAGTTTTAATGCATAATAATACTTGTATATGTTAAAAAGGTATTAAAAATTAAAAAAGATATTTTTTACATATTGGATTTTTGTACTTTTGTTTTATAACGATTTTAAAAATGAATAAAATTTTAATTTTAATTTTAGCTTTGAGTTTCATTTCATGTAAAACAAAAGCACAAAATAAGACTAAGAAAATAAAATCAAAAATGTCAGATAAAGTAGAAAAAACAGAAGAAGAATGGAAAGCTCAATTGACAGAGCAGGAATATTATGTACTTAGAAAATCTGGAACCGATAGACCTAGTGATGCTGGTTATACTTTGCATTTTGAAAAAGGAACCTATGTATGTAGAGCTTGTAATACACAACTTTTTAAATCAAATTCAAAATACAAATCACATTGTGGTTGGCCTTCTTTTGATGATGCAATTGAAGGAACTATTATTTATAAAAAAGATGCATCTTTAGGCAGAGTAAGAACTGAAATTATTTGTGCTAAATGCGATGGACATTTAGGTCATGTTTTTGATGATGGACCTGTTGAAACCACAGGTAAAAGATATTGTGTAAATACATCTTCTATTAAGTTTGTAGAGAAATAAATGAAATAAAAACATAGAGGTCCGTAGATATATTCAGACTTTTAAACAAGATGTCTTCTACCAATTTGATTTTTAATATACGCTAAAAAATTATTTTAGTTTTTGATTTTTCTCTTTAAAACATAGAATTCTATTTTTTAGTCCTTTTTTCGTAAAGATTCTGTATTTAAATCCTTTTTTTTTATCAAAAAAATAATTTAAAAAAACAAATTTAAGAATTTGTTAATTATTCATAATATCCACTAAATACATTTTAATAATTGCTTCTGTTTTTGTAATTTCGCAACAACAAAAACAAACAAGATATGGCATTTGATATTGAAATGATTAAAGGAGTTTATAGCAGAATGAAACAGAATGTGGATAAAGCTCGCCAAGTAGTTGGAAAACCATTAACATTAGCAGAAAAAATATTATATAACCATCTTTGGGATGCAAATTCAAATCAAGCTTTTGTGCGAGGAAAAGATTATGTGGATTTTGCACCAGATCGTATTGCATGTCAAGATGCAACAGCACAAATGGCATTATTGCAATTTATGCAAGCGGGAAAAAAAGAAGTAGCAGTACCAACTACTGTACATTGTGATCATTTAATTCAAGCAAAAATAGGAGCAGATAAAGATTTACAAGAAGCTATAAATAATTCAAGTGAAGTATTTAATTTTTTACAATCGGTGTCAAACAAATACGGAATTGGATTTTGGAAACCAGGAGCAGGAATTATCCATCAAGTCGTATTAGAAAATTATGCATTTCCAGGAGGAATGATGATTGGTACCGATTCGCATACTGTAAATGCAGGGGGATTAGGTATGGTCGCTATTGGAGTAGGAGGAGCAGATGCAGTAGATGTAATGGCAGGAATGCCATGGGAATTAAAATTCCCTAAATTAATAGGCGTAAAATTAACAGGAAAGTTATCTGGTTGGACAGCATCTAAGGATGTTATTTTAAAAGTAGCAGGAATTCTTACCGCAAAAGGAGGAACAGATTGTATTGTGGAATATTTTGGAGAAGGAGCAAAAGCACTTTCAGCGACAGGAAAAGGAACTATCTGTAATATGGGAGCAGAAATAGGAGCAACAACTTCTACTTTTGGTTACGACGAATCTATCGAAAGATACCTAAGAGCAACAAATAGAGCAGATATTGCAGATGCAGCAAATGAAATTGCAACATATTTAACAGGAGATGATGAAGTATATGCAAATCCAGAAACTTATTTTGACCAAGTAATAGAAATTAATTTAGATGAATTAAAACCACATTTAAATGGACCATTTACTCCAGATTTAGCAACTCCAGCAGGAAGAGAAATGACGAAAAAAGCTGCAGAAAATGGTTGGCCAATAAATGTAGAATGGGGATTAATAGGTTCTTGCACCAATTCTTCTTATGAAGATTTATCGAGAGCGGCATCTATTGCAAAACAAGCAGTAGAGAAAGGCTTAGTAGCCAAAGCCGAGTTTGGTATAAATCCAGGGTCGGAACAAGTGAGATATACAGCAGAACGCGATGGGTTATTACAGATATTTGAAGATTTAAATGCAAAAATATTTACCAATGCTTGTGGGCCATGTATTGGACAATGGGCAAGAGAAGGTGCAGAAAATCAACCAAAAAATACGATAGTACATTCTTTTAATAGAAACTTCTCAAAAAGAGCAGACGGTAATCCAAATACACATGCCTTTGTAGCATCACCATCTATGGTTGCAGCAGTCGCTATTTCTGGAAAATTAGATTTTAATCCAGCAACAGACAAATTAATTAATAAAGATGGCGAAGAAATATTGTTAGAAGAACCTACAGGTTTTGAATTACCACCAAAAGGATTCGATGTAAAAGATCCAGGTTTTGTAGCACCAATGGTTGATGGTTCTAACATTGTTATAAAAGTAAGTCCCGATTCAAAAAGATTACAATTATTAACACCTTTTACACCAATTAAAGGAAATGTATCTGGAGCAAAATTATTAATCAAAGCAAAAGGAAAATGTACAACAGATCATATTTCAATGGCAGGACCATGGTTGCGTTTTAGAGGGCATTTAGACAATATTTCGGAAAACTGTTTAATTGGAGCGGTTAATGCATTTGGAGAGGCAACAAATAAAGTGAAAAATCAATTAACTGGAGAATTTGGACCAGTGCCAACTACAGCACGAGCTTATAAAGCAGCAAACGTTGCAAGTATAGTAGTAGGTGAGCATAATTATGGAGAGGGTTCCTCTAGAGAACATGCAGCAATGGAGCCAAGACATCTAGGGGTTGTTGCAGTAATTGTAAAATCATTTGCAAGAATACACGAGACGAACCTTAAAAAGCAAGGTATGTTAGGTTTGACTTTTGCTAACGAAGCGGATTATGATTTAATTCAAGAAGACGATACCTTTAACTTTACCGATTTGACAGAATTTACACAAGGAAAGCCATTAACTTTAGAGATAGAACATAAAAATGGTTCGAAAGATATAATTTTATTGAATCATACATATAATGAAGGGCAAATTGCTTGGTATAAAGAAGGTTCTGCTTTAAATTTAATTAAAAAAGAAAATGCTTAAATGAAGTATTCCTAGAAGAAAAAAGTAAAAAACACAATCAGAATGAACGTGTTTTACTTTTAAAGATATAATTGTTACAGATGAAACAAGTTTGGTATTTAGAATGTGTAAATCTTTTTAAGATAATATGTCCTCATCAATATAAGGATTATAAACACACACATACATTAGATGCTTATAACAAAAAAGATTATATCTATTTTGATGAAGATGCATCACAAACAGTATATCTAATAAATTCAGGAAAAGTAAAATTAGGCTATTATACCGAAGATGGAAAAGAAATAGTAAAGTCTATTTTAAGTAAAGGAGAAGTGTTTGGAGAAAAAGCATTTTTAGGCGAAGAAAAAAGAAATGAATTTGCACAATCAATAGATAGTAAAACCGTTATTTGCCCAATTCCAGTAACTACACTCCAAAATATGATGAAGGATAATACCTCATTTGCACTAAGTTTTTATAAACTCATAGGATTTAGGATAAAAAAACTAGAAAGAAGATTGGAAATTTTATTATTTAAAGATGTAAGAAAAAGAACGATTGAATTTATTGATGAATTAAAAGAAGAATTTGGAAACAAACTAAATAATGGAGAAATAGTAATAAGACACCCATATTCACAAAAAGAAATAGCATCTTTAATAGGAACATCTAGACCGTCGTTAAACATTGTGATAAATGATTTGAAAAATGAAAATTATTTAAGTTTTAACGGAAAAGAAATCATATTAAAAAATACATAATGTTAGATAGTTAACATAAAATCATATTATCAAATAGTCGTTTTGTTATGTATAAACCTGAGTTCTACCTAAACTTACATCAAAAAAGCCTTATAAATAGGGATGCCGAAGTCTCGGTAGGACAATAAAACGAAGATTTATTTTTCTTATTCTACTTCATTTAAGATTAATACTTTACAAACTTGGATTGGTATAATAAGGGCATTTTTTTTAAAAAAAGTACAAAAGTGTTAGATGGCTAACAAAAAAGAATCCAAACACCGTATATTTTTGCAGTATTATAAATTTTAAAAACAATAATATCATGAAAAACACTTTTAAACTAATAACATTTAGTATTATTCTATCCTTATTCATTATTTCATGTAGTGATGACGATGATGTAACAAATCCAACAACTAGAAATTTAACATTAAATTTATCTGGTTTAGAGGCATTAGGTTCCAATTTTGTATACGAAGGATGGATTATTGTAAATGGATCGCCTGTAAGTACGGGAACATTTACAAGTGTAGATTTTCCACAAACCTATGTTCTAAATTACGATCAGCTAAGTAATGCTACAAAATTTGTTCTTTCAATAGAACCAGTAAACGATTCAGATCCAGCGCCATCAAACACAAAAATTTTGGTAGGTAATTTTTCAGGAAACTCAGCAACAGTAGGGATTGGTACAGTGGGAGATTTTTCGAATATAGTAGGTAAATATATTTTAGCAACACCAACCAATGGAGCAATGACAAATGAAAATAGTGGAATTTGGTTTTTAGACCTTACAGGAGGAAGTCCAGCTACAGGATTAACCTTACCGACATTGCCAAATGGATGGAAATACGAAGGATGGGCAGTAATTAACGGTACGCCAGTAACAACAGGTAAATTTACAAATGTGGCTGCAACAGATGAATTTAATGGATTTAGTGGACCAGATGCTTTAGGAATGGTAAATGGAGCAGATGGGTTTTTTCCAGGAGAAGATTTTTTACAAGGAGCTCCAATGGGATTGACATTTCCAACGGATTTAGCAGGAGGTACAGCTGTAATATCGATAGAACCAGAACCAGATAATAGTCCAATGCCTTTTACATTAAAACCACTAGTTGGTAGTATTGCAACAGATGCAACAGACCATACAACGTATACAATGAATGAGAATTCAGCTAGTTTTCCTACAGGAACAGTAAATAGATAGTAAAATATTTAAAAAAAAAAATTAATTTGCAAAGCGTTAACTTTTATTAAGTAACGCTTTGTTTTACGTGAAATAGAGAGAGAATATTCTGAAATATAAAATCTAAAAAACATACCATGAAAAAACAGCAAATAGTAATTATTATAATGAGCTTTATTGGAAGTTTTGTGTTTGGTCAAAAAACATCATGTAATATTAATTCTGCAGGTGTAGCAATTAAAGGATACGATGTAGTATCTTATTTTGATAATAAAGCATCAAAAGGGAAATCGAAATATACCTATACCTACAAGGAGGTAAAATATAAATTTGCAACAAAAGAAAACTTAGAAAAATTTAAAGCGAATCCAACAAAATACTTGCCTCAGTACGGAGGTTGGTGTGCTTATGCTATGGGAACCAAGGGAGAAAAAGTTGAAATGGATCCAAAAGTTTTTGAAATTAGAGATGATAAACTATATCTGTTTTATACAGGGTTTTTTACCAATACATACAAAAAATGGAAGGATGAAGGCCCAGAAAAATTAAAGCAAAAGGCAAATGTAAATTGGAAAAAGATGGAAGCAAAAAAATAGTTCATTAGTACATCTTGAAGAATAAAAAACAAATAATAACAAAAGTAGCAACATTAATAACGGCATTGTTAATGTTAGAAACACTATTTTATAAATTTACAGCAGCGGCAGAGAGTGTGTATATATTTGAAAAAGTAGGATTAGGCGCAACAGGCAGAATAGGTATTGGAATAATAGAATTAATAACTGTGATATTACTAGTTTATAAAAAAACAAGACTGATAGGAGCAGTATTAAGTATTGGTATAATATCGGGAGCTTTATTTTATCATTTTACCATATTGGGAATTGAAGTAATGGATGATAAAGGTTTATTATTTTGTTTGGCAGTAATTGTGTTTGTACTATCTGCATTAATTTTAGTATTAAATAAAAAAGAAATTGTTTCTCAAATTAAGAGAATTACCAATAAATGATTTATTTCAATTTGAGATTTGCTTTAGTCGAACCCACGTTTTAGTAAAAGTAAATTATTTACAGTAATTTTGCAATGTTAAAACCTTTATACTAAAATTTCATTATGAAAATAACAAGAAAAATGATTTCAAATATACTTTTTTGGGGATTTTTACTATTTCTATTTACACCTTACGGAGCAAGTATAAAAGCAAAATTGATACAAGGAGTTACCTATGTAAAAGCCATGATTTTTTCGACATCTGCAAATAAAATAGAAGAAAGAGAAAAAATAACAAGTTTAAATCTATCTTTAAAAGGAATTTCAAATGCATCAGATATTAATCTAAAAGAAGCAAAAGGAAAAGTAATATTTATTAATTATTGGGCAACTTGGTGTCCGCCATGTAGAGCAGAAATGCCGTCGATACAGTCCTTATATAACGATTATAAAGATAAAATAACTTTTGTTTTTATTACAAGCGATGAAAAATCGAAAGTAGATAAATACTACACAGAAAATAACTTTAATTTGCCAACATACAATGTGTTGTCAAATCCAGCGGCACAAATAAGCACTAGAAGTTTACCAACAACATTTGTTATAGATAAAAAAGGAAATTTAGCAGTAAAGGAAACAGGAGCTTCTAATTGGAATAGTAGCGGAGTACGAAAAATGTTAGATAATTTAATAAAAGAATAAGAAAATAATTGGAAATGTAGCGGTTTTAATCCTAATGTCTATTCGAGTTAAAAGTACTATTTAAAATGATTATTCTATTCCGCAGTGTAACGTAAAGAAAATAATAATAAAAATAATAGGTAAAAAAGCCTGTTGATTTGAAAAATATTTATCTTTGTAAAGTTTTAAAAAATAAAATAATATTCATTCAATCCTAGTACAAAATGAAAAATAAGATTAAAGCGTTTATGGATTATGCAAAAGCAAAGAATCCACACGAACCAGAATTTATGCAAGCTGTTCATGAAGTAGCAGAAGCAATTATCCCTTTCATTGAAGCAAATCCTAAATACCAGGGAAAAATGCTTTTAGAAAGAATGATTGAGCCAGAAAGGACAATCATGTTTAGAGTTCCTTGGGTTGATGATAATGGAAAAACACAAGTTAATAGAGGTTATAGAGTTGAATTTAATTCGGCAATAGGACCATACAAAGGAGGTTTGCGATTTCATCCTTCCGTAAATTTCTCAATTTTAAAATTTTTAGGATTCGAGCAAGTTTTTAAAAATTCGTTAACAACTTTACCAATGGGTGGAGGAAAAGGAGGTTCTGATTTTGATCCAAAAGGGAAGTCCGATATTGAAGTGATGCGCTTTACACAATCGTTTATGAGTGAATTGTTTCGCCATATTGGAGCAAATACCGATGTGCCTGCAGGAGATATAGGAGTTGGAGGAAGAGAAATAGGTTTCTTATTTGGTCAATATAAAAAATTGCGTAACGAATTTGTAGGTGTTCTAACTGGTAAAGGTATGAGTTATGGAGGCTCTTTAATTAGACCAGAAGCAACAGGCTATGGTGCCGTTTATTTTTCGGACATGATGTTAAAAACAATAGCAAAATCGTTAAAAGGTAAAACTGTAGCTATTTCAGGCTCAGGAAATGTAGCACAGTTTGCAACTCAAAAAGCGACAAGTCTAGGAGCGAAAGTAGTAACGATGTCCGATTCTAGTGGATATATTTACGATGCCGATGGATTTAATAAAAATAAATTGGCTTTTATCATGGAATTAAAGAATGTAAAACGTGGTAGAATTAGTGAGTATATTAAAAAATACCCAAAAGCAAAATTCTTTAAAGGAGAAAGACCATGGTCTGTTAAATGTGATGTAGCATATCCATGTGCAACACAAAACGAATTAAACGAAAAAGAAGCTAAGGTTTTAGTAAAAAACGACGTTTTGTGTATAGCAGAAGGAGCAAATATGCCTTGTACACCAGATGCAATTGAAGTATTTCACAAAGCAAAAGTATTGTTTTCTCCAGGAAAAGCATCTAATGCAGGAGGAGTTGCAACAAGTGGTTTAGAAATGAGTCAAAACTCTTTACGTTACAATTGGACAAGAAAAGAAGTGGATGATAAACTAAAACAAATTATGAGCGATATTCATGCTTCGTGTGTAAAATACGGAACATCTTCTAAAGGATTTACCGATTATGTTAAAGGTGCAAATATTGCAGGTTTTGTAAAAGTAGCCGATGCAATGTTAGATCAAGGAGTAGTTTAATCAAATAATTTTAGATACTATTAACCTCATTAGTTAGCTGCTTTTGAGGTTTTTTTTATTTCCTTAGGTTTTAAGTATCTTTGTAGAAAGTAAATAAAAATAGTATTAACATAAAATAGATTATGGCAAAATTAACATTACACGGCAATGCAATAAAATCAATAGGAAAACTACCAAAGCTAGGTAAAAAAGCAAAGAAGTTTACTATGGTAGCAAACGATTTGTCTAAGGTTAAATTAAAAGATTTTAAAGGACAAAAAGTTGTATTAAATATATTTCCAAGTATAGATACAGGAACCTGTGCAGCATCGGTAAGAGAATTTAATAAAAGAGCAGCAAGTTTAGAAAATACAAAAGTATTATGTATTTCTAGAGACTTACCATTTGCTCAAGCAAGATTTTGTGGTGCAGAAGGAATTGAAAATGTAATTACAATTTCTGATTATGGCAAAGGAAAATTTGGTAAAAAATATGGTTTAACGATTAAAACAGGACCTTTAAAAAACTTGTTTTCTAGAGCAATTATTGTATTAGACGAAAAGCATCATATTGTTTATACAGAGCAAGTAAAAGAAATAGTAGACGCACCTAATTACGATAAAGCTTTAGAAGCGTTAAAATAATAGATTCTATTAATAGAACATTCGTATTAAAGTATGGATGTTAAATTTTTAAAATACGCGAAGTATGAGCATCAAAAATAATCAGATCAATTATCTCGAATTTAAGGCAAAAAATCTCGAAGAGATAAAAACGTTTTATAGCAAATCATTCGACTGGGTTTTTACAGATTATGGCACAACGTATATCGCATTTTCCAAAAGTGGACTCGAAGGCGGGTTTGAAAAAACAGAAGATGAAATTGTAAATGGCGTCTTAGTAGTTTTATATCATCAAAATTTAGAGGAAATAAAAAATAAAATCATGAAATTTGGAGGTGAAATATCACAAGATATTTTTTCTTTTCCAGGAGGAAAAAGATTTCATTTTATAGATCCTTCTGGTAATGAATTAGCAGTTTGGGTAGATGTGGAAGAATGATTTAATTACATTAAATGTAATTTGTGTTACTAAATTTCGTCTTAAAATAAGTAATTATCAAAAAAATAAGGCATGCTTTTAGTACTCCATTTTATTTTTGGAATGATAACCTCGTTTTTAGGATCGTTAGCACCAAGTATGCTAAATATGACGGCTGCTAAAATTAGTTTGAGCAAAGGAAAAAATAGTGCTGTGAAATTTGCATTCGAAGTATCGTTAATCGTAATAATACAAGCATACGTCGCAATCTTATTTACAAGATATTTAAGAGAGAATCCAACGTTTGTACAAGCCTTACAGAAAATAGCATTAGTAATATTTGTGATATTATCTGTTTACTTTTATGCACAATATAAAAAAGACAAAATAAAAAATATAAAAACAGAAAAAGGTTATAAAAATACATTTGTAGTAGGTTTACTTCTCTCTTCTTTAAACATGTTTTCTATACCGTTTTATTGTGGAATTACTACAGCATTAGATGTAGTAGGTTGGTTACAATTTTCACAAATTTATATCATAGCATTTGTAATAGGTTCTGCTATAGGTACATTTTTATTGTTATTTATGTATTTGAATTTTGCGAAAAACATGCAACTAAAATCCAAAGGATTATCCAAAAATCTGAATTTAATATTAAGTGTATTAACAGGATTTCTAGCTTTAGTAACGTTGTTTAAAGTATTTTAAAATTACTATTTCGAAATAATTGGCGTAATACTTTCTACCGATCCATTTTTAAAAGCCAAGTAAATAAAAGCAACATAAATAGCAAAAAGTACAAAACCTTTAATACGCGAAATTTCAAAACGTTTAGGAATAAAAATCAATGGAATTAAAATTGCAGCAACACCTAACATCCAAAAAATATCATTGGTTAGTAGCGCATTATCCGTAACATGAATAGGAGTAATGATAGCAGTTAAACCAAGAACAGAACCAATATTAAAAATATTAGAACCGATTAAATTTCCTAAAGAAATGGCTTTTTCGCCTTTTAGAGCAGCAATAATCGAAGCAGCTAATTCAGGAACGCTAGTACCAATAGCAATTACAGTAGCACCAATAACACGTTCGCTAATACCTAATTGTTGTGCAATGCTAGTAGCGCCGTTAACTAAAAATTCGGAACCAAAATATAAGGCACTACCGCCAATAACAAGCCAAATAAAAATTTTAGTGTAAGAAATTTCCATCAAATCATCATCAACATCCTCAATAACAGTATTTTTATTTTTTTTAGCTTTAGCAATCATTATATAAATAAAAGCAACAAGTAAAACAAACAAGATAATACCTTCGATTCTCGTTAAAATTAAATCATTTAGAAGAAAAAAATAGAGCACAGCCGAAAAAAACATCATGGCAGGCCAATTCATTTTATAGAAATTTTTATCGACAATTAATGGAGAAATGATGGCAGTAAGACCTAATACTAAAGCAATATTAGCAATATTTGAACCAATTACATTAGCAATTGCCATATCAGGTTTTCCATTAAGTGCAGCTTGGAGACTTACTAATAGCTCTGGAGCAGAGGTCGCAAAAGAAACCACAGTCATGCCAATAATTAATTTGGATAAGTTTAGTTTAAAAGATAATCCAACCGAAGAACGCACTAAGAACTCGCCACCAATAACCAATAATATAAAACCGATAATAATGTAAAATATGCTCATAAATTT
The DNA here is from genome assembly GCA_026988355.1 of Flavobacteriaceae bacterium. GTDB lineage: Bacteria > Bacteroidota > Bacteroidia > Flavobacteriales > Flavobacteriaceae > S010-17. Next base: position 44,931 of record JALSLK010000031.1, on the reverse strand, counting down.
TTTTAAAGCGCAAATATACTATTCTATGTAATAGAAATCTAAAAACGAGTTAAATAGTTAAAAAACTATAAAAATAGTTGTGCAACTATAAAAATAGTTATATATTTGTTTCGCAAACGAAAACCCTTTAAATGAAGTTTTTATTAGTAGCGGATTTTAGAGGGTTTGTTTTAAAGTAGAATATAAAGGGTTTTGCTACAATAAATTCAAAATAGAAAGAATAAAAACCAATAAAAATGGAAAAACTTACCAATAAAGAAGAAGAAATAATGCAAGTATTATGGCGGTTAAAAAAAGCATTTGTAAAAGAAGTGGTAGCAGAACTTTCAGAGCCAAAACCACATTACAATACCATCTCAACAGTAATACGTAAAATGGAAGAAAAAGGATTTGTAAAGCACCAAGCATTTGGAAATACACACCAATATTATCCAGCAATAAGTATGGAAGATTACAGAAAAGGATACATGCAAAAAACCATCAACAATTATTTTGAAAATTCTTATAAAAATGTAGTGTCCTTTTTTGCAAAGGAAGAAAAAATAAGTGTAGCAGAACTAAAAGAAATTATTCGATTAATAGAAAAAAAAAATAAGTAACTATGGAATATTTATTAAAATCAACCTTAATATGTGGAATTATCTATTCTTTTTACAAGATTTTTTTGCAAAAAGAAACATTTTTCAAATCCATACGATTGTATTTTGTTATTGGTGTAATAGCATCCTTATTGTTGCCCTTGGTAATAATACCAATATATATAGAGGTAGCAGCATCCATAACACCATCACAAATAATGGGAGATACAACCAATATAATGACAATAACTCAAAATGAAGCCGAAATACAACCAATAATAATACACGAACCATTTAATTGGAGCAGACTAATAAAGAATATATACTTATTAGGAATCGTATTTTTTGTAATTAAATTTATGATAGAGTTATTTTCTCTAACACGATTAATTGCTATTAGTAAAAAAAGAAAAGAAGGAAAATACCAATATGTAGAAACCAATAAGGAAATGTCTCCGTTCTCCTTTTTTAATTACATTGTTTATAATAAAGAGCAATTTCAAAAAGAAGAATTAAAAGATATTATAGCACATGAAAAAGTACACATACAGCAAAAGCATACTTTAGATGTTTTATTGATGCATGTATTTGTAATTATACAATGGTATAATCCGTTGGTGTGGAAGTATAAAAAAGAAGCACAACAAAATTTAGAATATATAGCAGATAAAGAAGCGCAAGAAAAAGCAGAAACTCATAAAAAGTACCAATACTTACTTTTAAAAACAAGTATAATAAAAAATCCGTTTGCACTGAGTAATAATTTTTTCAATTCACAATTAAAAAAACGTATCCTTATGTTACAAAAAAGTCAAACAAAAAGATTAAACCAAATAAAGTATTTATTATTAATACCAATTATAGGAGTATTTTTATATGCATTTAATACCAAAGAAATAATAAAACCGATAGAGAATAAGGTCATAAATTTACCTTTTGTAAAAGAAGGAAATAATGTGTTGGCAAAGTTAAATAAATTAAATACAAAAGAAAGTATAGAAAATATCAGATACAAATTAAAAGAGAATGGATTAGAATTAGAATTTACAAATTTAAAATACAATACAAATAATCAAATAAAGGCAATAAAATTAAGTATAGAAGATGCAAATGGAAATATGGCAAGTGCGTTTTGGGAGGAAAGTAGAAATAAAAATGGTATTCCGAATATATATATAGGTAAGCGCAATGGCAGTCTAGTAATAAGTAGTTTTATAGAAAAAAAATATGAAGATTTATTTCAAAAAGAGAAAGATAAAATAAGATTTATAAATCCAATACAAAAAGAAAATGTAACTCAAGTTTCTTCTGGTTTTGGAATGCGAAAACATCCAATATTAAAAACAAATAAATTCCATAACGGAATAGATATAAAAGCATATAAAGATATGGATGTATATGCAACAGCAAAGGGAAAAGTAATAAAAGCAGCATACGATAAACTAAAAGGAAATTACATACAAATACAACATGCAAATAATTACCAAACAAATTACCATCATTTAGAAAACATACAAATAGAAGAAGGAGCGCAAGTACGAGCAGGAGAAATAATTGGAATTGTTGGAAATACAGGAGCATCAACAGGAATACATTTGCATTACGAAATGATGCGTAATGGAAAAAATATAGACCCAAAAATGTATTTGAATTATGGAGAAGTTAACAAAATTAGCATCCAAAATAAAACAACAAATACAGCAATAGATAATTTTAATAACCAGTTTATTAATTTAGATACAAAAATTAGAATTACAGATGTAAAACGAAATTCGGATAATAAAATCACAAGTTTTACAATACAAACAAAGTTCAAAAATCAAGAAGCGTTTAAAAATAATTTTAGTGTAAAGAGTGACAAAAAAATAAATCAAACGATACGAATAGAATCCATAAATAGCAAATCATCTTTTAAGATTACACATAATTTTTTTGGAAAGAATATATCTATAATAATTGATGAAAAAGGAAGTGTTAGCAGCATAGAATTAATAAAATCAAAACCAACAACGACAGAAATAAATACTTGGAAAAAATCAAAAAAATACGGCATTTGGATAGATGGGAAAAGAATTGAAAATAATAAATTAAATCAGTATTTAGCAAAAGATTTTTCGTCATATTACGTAAGTAAACTAGCAAAAAATGCCTCTAATTATGGGGAATACTATTATCAAGTAGATTTAATGACAAATTCTCATTACAATGCCTATCTCAAAAAGAAAAGAAACGATTTTTCTAATAAAAATCAATATAAAGTAAGAAAAGGCGATACAGCATATTCTATTGCGCAAAAGTTTAATATGTCGGTTAATGAATTGTATGCGTTAAATTCAGGTTTAAATAAAAATTTGATTGTAGGAATATATTTAACTGTCGAAAATAAAGAAGCTAAAAAAATATATTTTTCAGGTACAAAAATTATAATTACAAAATCAACAACAGAAGCACAATTTAAAGACTATATCTCTCAGTTTAAAAAAGAAAATATAGAAATAAAAATATACGATGTAAAAAGAAATGATAAAAACGAGATAATAGCAATAAAAATAGAAGGAAAGTCAAAAAGAACAAGTTCCACTTTTTCATACAAACAAAGCGAACCAATTTCGAAAATATTAATTGCATGCAATAAAGAAAAAGATGAAATATATATAAAGAATGTATATTCTGAAGACAGAATACAAACCAAAACAAAGACAGAATCTAGTTATAGCCATTCTAAAACAACTACAAAAGTAAATATAGAGGAGGAAGAGAACGAAGAGCAATCGGAAGTAAACATAGATAGTTTTAGTGTAATTTTCGATAAGAATGTGACAGAAGAAAAATACAAAAAAATAAAAAAAATGTTTAAAGAATATGGAGCAGAACTAAGTGTAAAAGAAGTAAAACGGAATGCTCTAGGAAAAATAACAACAGTAAAAATAAAAATACAAAGAGGAGATAAATCGGCAATATATATAGATGATGTAAGAGCACATACGATAGTTCCAGTAGAAGTAGGAGTAGATTATAAGCACAATAATGTATTTATAAAAGAACACAAAAAAAAGAAAGAGAAGAATAATACAAAAATAACAATAAGTGTAAGCGAAACAACAACAGATAAGCAAATATATGCATACAAAAAAATATTTAAGGATTTTGGCGTGGAATTAAATTTTACAGAAGTAATACGAGATAAAGAAGGAAAAATAAAATCATTAAAAATAAAATCAACTAGTAATGATAAAAAGTATAACAGCACTTCCTTTTCAGTTTCGAGCGAAAAAACAATAGTACCTTTTAAAATTGTATACGATAAAAATGAACAGAAAGTAATTTTTAAAGCAGGTCAGGATAAAAAGAAAAATAATGGCACCATATTTAAAACAGTATCCACCTATTTTGAAGAATAAACAATTAAAATTTAAAATAAAAACCAGACTTAATAAAGCTAATACCAACTCAACATTAAAATACGTTATAAATTATTTATCATTTCAAGATTGTAAAACATAAAAATAGTTCAAATCTATTTAGCGCATTTTGAAATTGAATAGGTATAAGTATAAAAGCACGAATATTTTTTCGTGTTTTTATAATTTAAAAAAGGGAGTAAAACAATCTAAAAAAGATGAAATGCCTAGAAAACATCCAAAAAAAGAGAATTCTTATAAAAAAAAATAAAATATAGCTTAAAAATCCCTACAATAGTTTTAAAATGAAACTGAATGATAAAATAACAGTTATGTATTGAAACTATATTGAAGAATTAAAGTTTTACTTGAAGGGTTTAAAAGTAAAATAAATAACAAATCAATAGTCACTTGTGTGGATTTGGGTATTTTTATTTTTCTAGAATCACAAATCGTAATATATTGAAGTATGAATTCAAAAATAGGTTTCAGATTGACGTCAAAAAGAAACAATTACTAACTAAAAACCTTTTTATTATGATTTCAGCAATAGTATTATTAGTAATAAGGTTAGTAGAGCAACTTATAAGTTTATTATAAGAATATGCGAACCTAACCCTAAGCAAAACTCTCGACGTATAAAAATCGAGAGTTTAATGTTTTGTTTGTATTTTAAAATAAGTAGTCGTGATTTGCTACGCAGTTGTCATTCTAAAATTTGTATTCAAATAGAATAAAAATCCATGTTAATAAGTAACAAGTCATTTGTAACAAGCTAAAGGCATTAATCCGTATTTTTATCGTTTCAAAATAAGAAAATAAAAATTAGCGTAAACCATTGCTTATTCTGCCTTATCGGTAGACAAGTTTGTACATAAGTAAAATAAATGAGCCAGAATACCTATTTAATATTCGATACCGAAACCACAGGATTACCAAAAAGGTGGAATGCACCAATAACCGATACCGATAATTGGCCAAGATGTGTGCAAATAGCATGGCAATTACACGATGCATACGGAGAATTAATAGAACACCAAGACTATTTAATACAACCAGACGGATATAATATACCATACGATTCCGAGCAAATACACGGAATATCAACCTTATTAGCACAAGAAAAAGGGAAACCATTAGATGAGGTATTACAATTGTTTAATGAAGCATTAACAAAATCAACTTTTGTAGTAGGGCAAAATTTACAATTTGATTTGAATATTATGGGTTGTGAATTCTTTAGAAAAGGAATAAAAACACCATTAAACGAATTGCCAGTACTAGATACATGTACCGAAAAAACAGCAACATTATGTCAACTACCAGGAGGAAGGTACGGAAAATTTAAACTACCAACATTAACCGAATTACATCAAAAATTATTCAATCAACCATTTGGAGAAGCACACAATGCAACAGCAGATGTAGAAGCAACAACAAGGTGTTTTTTAGAACTAATACGAATAGGAAATTTTACAGTTCAAGAGCTAAAAGAAGACGAAAAATTTATAGCCGACTTTAAAGAGAAAAACAAAACTACATTTCCAAATGTAGGTATAAAACATCTTAACTTAAAAAAGGAGAGTAAGCAATTAAAGGAAAAAGCGCAAGAGAAAAAAAAGAAAGAGCAAATAGATAAAAAAGTAACCAAAGAATTAAAAGTATCTACAGAAAACAATTTTTCGCACTTACACAACCATTCGCAATTTTCCATATTACAATCCACAACAAGTGTATCCGACTTAATAAATGCAGCAGTCGCTAACCAAATGAATGCAGTAGCATTAACCGATTTTGGAATGATGGGCGCCTTCTATTTTATAAAAGAAGCAATAGCATATAATAAGTTAGTAGAAAAGCATAACGACGAATTAGAAGAAGACGGAATACCAAAAAAACCATTAATACCAATATTGGGATGTACATTTAATGTATGTGAAAACCATCTAGATAAAAAAAATAAAGACAATGGAAATCATATAGTACTATTAGCAAAAAATAAAAATGGATACCACAATTTGGCAAAGTTATCCTCAATATCACATACCAAAGGGTTTTATTACGTACCGAGAATAGATAGAGAATTAATAAAAAAATACAAAGAAGATCTCATTATATTATCAGGAAATTTATACGGAGAAATACCAAGTAAAATACTAAATATAGGAGAAAAACAAGCCGAAGAAGCATTGATTTGGTGGAAAGAGCAATTTGCAGAAGATTTTTATTTAGAATTAATGCGACATGGACAAGAAAATGAAGACCATGTAAATGAAGTGTTGTTAGCATTTGCAGAAAAACACCAAGTAAAAGTAATCGCAACCAATAATACCTTTTATGTAAAGAAAAAAGATGCACAATCGCACGATGTTTTACTATGTATAAAAGATGCCGAAAAAGTAGCAACACCAAAAGGACGAGGACGAGGATATAGATATGGATTAGAAAATGAAGAATACTATTTCAAAACAAAAGAAGAAATGCAAGAATTGTTTCAAGATATACCAGAAGCAATAACGAACATACAAGAAATAGTAGAAAAAATAGAAGTTTATACCTTAGCAAGAGATGTATTATTACCAAAATTTAACATACCAAAAGAGTTTGATGTAGCAGAAGATGCCGAAGATGGAGGAGTGCGAGGAGAAAACGCCTATTTAAAACATCTAACATTCAAAGGAGCAAAAATGCGATATGGAGATGTGTTAGAAAAAAGTACACAAGAACGAATCGAATTCGAATTATCCATTATAGAAAAAACAGGATATCCAGGCTATTTTTTAATCGTTTGGGATTTGATATTCGAAGCAAGAAAAATGGATGTGTCCGTAGGGCCAGGACGAGGGTCAGCAGCAGGATCCGTAGTAGCATATTGTTTGCAAATAACCAATATAGATCCAATAAAATACGATTTACTATTTGAGCGGTTTTTAAATCCAGATCGTGTATCCTTGCCAGATATAGATATCGATTTTGATGACGAAGGAAGACAAAAAGTAATACAATTTGTAATAGATAAATACGGAGCAAACCAAGTAGCGCAAATAATAACCTATGGAACCATGGCGGCAAAGTCATCCATAAGAGATACAGCAAGAGCATTAGATTTACCGCTATACGAAGCAGACAGAGTAGCGAAATTAATACCAGGAGTAAAGCTGAAAAATATATTTGGAGACGATGCAAAAAGTAGAGGAAAGATTAGTGGATTGCGCTCCGAAGAAAAAGAAAATGTAGAACAGCTTCGAACATTAGCAGAAGAAGATAATTTACTAGGACAAACCATAATACAAGCGCAAGCATTAGAAGGGTCGGTAAGAAATACAGGAACACATGCCTGCGGCGTAATAATAACACCAGAAGACATAACCAATCTAATACCAGTAGCAACGGCAAAAGATTCGGAAATGTACGTAACGCAATTCGATAATAATGTCGTAGAAAGCGCAGGATTATTAAAAATGGATTTTTTAGGACTAAAAACCCTAACCTTAATAAAAGATGCTGTGAAAATTGTAAAGGCAATCCATAATGTAGAATTAATACCAGACGATTTTCCACTAGACGACAAAAAAACATACGAATTATTTCAAAAAGGAGAAACCGTAGGAATATTTCAATACGAATCTGCAGGAATGCAAAAACATTTGCGAGGATTAAAACCAACCGAATTTGCAGATTTAATAGCAATGAATGCATTATATAGACCAGGACCAATGGAATATATACCGAGTTTTATCGATCGGAAACATGGACGAGAAGAAATAACCTATGATCTAGCAGATATGGAAGAATATCTAAAAGAAACTTACGGAATTACAGTATACCAAGAGCAAGTGATGCTATTGTCGCAAAAACTAGCAGGATTTACCAAAGGTCAGGCAGATAACTTGCGAAAAGCAATGGGGAAAAAGATAGCAGCATTACTAGCAAAAATGAAACCGCTATTTTTAGAAGGAGGCGAAAAAAAAGGACACGATAAAAAAATATTAGAAAAAATATGGAAAGATTGGGAAGCATTTGCAGCCTATGCATTTAATAAATCACACTCAACATGTTATGCATATATCGCATACCAAACCGCATATTTAAAAGCACATTATCCAGCCGAATACATGGCATCCGTACTCTCAAATAATATGCGAGATATAAAAGCAATAGCCTTTTTTATGGAAGAAGCAAAACGCATGGAAATACAAGTATTAGGACCAGATGTAAACGAATCGTATTATAAATTTGCAGTAAATAAAGAAGGAGCAATACGTTTTGGAATGGGAGCAATAAAAGGAATGGGAGCAAAAGCAGTAGAAGCAATAATTGCAGAACGAAAAGAAAACGGACACTATAAATCCATTTTTGATATGGCAAAAAGAGTAGATTTAAGAGCAGCAAGTAAAAAGGCATTTGATGGTCTAGCAATATCAGGAGGATTTGATTCGTTTGGAGAAATAAATAGATCACAGTATTATGCAACAGATGAAAAAGGAATAACCATATTAGAAAAAGCAGTACGCTTTGGAAATAAATACCAAGAGAATAAAAACTCTGCACAAATATCTATGTTTGGCGAAACCTCCGAAGTGCAATTTGACGAACCAATAATTCCAATATGTGAGCCATGGAATATCATGGAAAAATTATCGAAAGAAAAAGAAGCAATAGGTATGTATATTTCAGGGCATCCATTAGACGATTATAAAACCGAATTGAAATATTTCTGCAACGCCAATTTAAGTCACTTTAAAAATTTAGAAGCATTAATAGGACGAGAATTAACCTTTGGAGGAATACTATCTAACGTACAACACCGAATAGCAAAAAGCGGAAAAGGATGGGCGAGTTTTGTATTAGAAGACTATAAAGAATCGAATGAATTTCGAATATTTGGAGAAGATTATCTAAAATTTAAGCATTTTTTAATACCAAATGCATTTTTATATATACGAACCGCAATCCAACGAGGATGGAACGAAGGACAGCCTAGAGTGAGCTACAATTCCGTACAGATGTTACAAGATGTATTGTCGAAAATGGCAAAAAAAATAACCTTACATATAGATATAAATACCTTAGATAATAAAATTATAACATTAATTGAAGATATGATAGAAAGAAATATAGGAAAGCACAATTTGCAATTTATAATTTATGACAGAGAGAAAAAATTACAATTGCAAATGCCAAGCCGTACCAAAAAAGTACACATATCCAACGAATTGTTAAAAGAGCTAGAAGAAAGAGAGTTTCATTATAAATTAAATTAGACTGTTAAATACAGGTTTAAATATAAAAAAATACCTAATTGTAGGTATTTTTTGCAGGTTTAGGAGTCTTTTCCACATTAAATTTGGTTATTTTATTTTATTTTATTTACATTTGGTTTATATTAATTTAAAAATTTAATTTATTATGAAAAAAGTATTTGGTTTGTTTGCAATAATCTTATTTATGACAAGTGTTTTGCAAACATCTGCAACTAAGGTTGTTGTGAAAGAAAAGGAAGGTTTAGGAAGGCAATGTTGTACTCGTAGTTCAGCATTACCTCAAGGAGGATTTGTCTCCATAACAGCTTGTGCAGGCTCCTTTTTAACAAGTGATACATGGGCAATTAATAGAGCTTGTAAAAAAGCAGATAGAGCAATGAAAAAAGTTCTGTCTTTTCAACAAGCAAATTAATTATTAACTAAATTAAAAGAAATACGCATTATGTTAAAACTTAATATTATAACTATATTTTCAATTTTTATGTTAAATGTTGGATTGAAAAATATGAGTAATGAAGAAAAAAAATCAAGTGAAGTTTGTAGAATAACATGCACCATTCAAGTTTCTGATGGTTTTGGAGGAACAATAGGTATTACGGCTACAGCTGGTAATATATTTACTAGTTGTGAAACAGCAGGAGCAAGAGCCTGTCGAAAAGCATCTAGAAAAGCAAATGCAATACTAGAAGAAATTTTTGGAAATTAAGAAATTTTGGTATGGTAGTTGTAATAAGTTTTAATATAACTTAAATAAAAAAAATATGAAAAAAATATATTCGTTTATCGTAATGTTTTTTGTTTTTAGTATTGTTTTTTCTCAAGGATACGAAGTGACATATCAGCAAAAAATTTCTTTAGGAGGTATTACAACAGAATCAGAATTTCAACTATTGTTAGATGTAACCTCTTCTAAAAGCGTGTATTTTGAATTAAATAAATCTGTTTTTCATGAAAACGAAGATGAATTTATTGCAACTGATAATAACGTTGTACCATTTGTAGAAAAGGACTATAGTAAGAAAGAAATAGTATATAATCAACCAATAATAAATAGAATAGTTGTAGTTAAAGATGATTTGCCGCTTCAAAAATGGAAAATATTGGATGAAGTAAAAATAATAAAATCTTTAAAATGCAAGAAGGCAACTACAACATTTAGAGGTAGAAGTTATTCGGTTTGGTTTACAGAGAGTATACCAACCATAGGAGGACCATGGAAATTTGACGGACTCCCAGGTTTAATATTAGAAGTAACATCTAATGATGGAGTCTTTAAAATTGAAACTACTAAAATAGAAAAAAAGAAAAAAACAAAAAAAATTGAACTTAAATACGATGCGACAAGCTTAATTTCATGGAATGAATATTGCGAAAAATACAAAAAAGTAATAATCAGAATACGAAAATCTTTAAAGGCAGAAAATGAACAAGACACAGACTACGAATTTAATATTGATTTGGTTGAGGATATTGGCTTATAAATTAATTGATATACGATCAAAAAAAATAAGAAGCTCTATATTAGGGCTTTTTTTTGTTTGTATTACAACAAGTATAACAGCTCAAAACTTTAAAGGAGTAATTAAAAATGAAAAAGGAGAAGAAATTAATAACTGCTATGTAGTAATAATAGATAAAGAAACAAATCAAGTTCTAGAATATACCGTACCAAAGATTGATGGAAATTATCATATTACTATTACCGATAATAATGTTTCTTCAGTAATAATTAAATGTCAAGGACTTTCTTATACATCCAAATTTAAAGAAGTAGTATTAAAAAAAGAAATTAAATTATACAAAAATGATTTTATCCTTAATGAAGAAATTAATGAATTAGATGAAGTTATTATTGTATCAGATATAAAAAAAATTAAAATAAAAAAGGACACAGTTGTTTATAATGTCTCCAAATTTAAAAAGGCAAATGACAGAAAAATTATTAATGTTTTAAAAAACATGCCAGGAATTCGTGTAAATGAAAAAACAGGACAAATAATTTATAAAGGAAAACCAATCGAAACATTATTGTTAGACGGAGATAATCTGTTTGGTAAAAATTATTCGATTGGAGCACGTAATATATCATCAGAAATTGTTGATAAAGTAGAAGCAATAGAAGATTATCACAATAATCGCCTTAAAAAAGGATTAACAAAATCGAATAAAGTTGTTATAAATTTAAAATTTAAAAAGAAAAAAATAAAATTCTCAGGAGAGATTGCATTAGGATTAGGTATTGATAATCATCTAATAAATGCAAACACTATTAATTTATCGAATAAAATAAAGGGGTTTGGTGTTTTTAACTTTAATAATGTTTCAATGAATCAGACTTCATTCGAAAAAGAAACATACATTTCAGAAAACAGAAGTGAATTAAGTAAATACAGTATCGATTTTTTAAAAGAAAGCAGTGTAAAACAAGAATCGAATTTTCCTAGAAGTTATATTAATAATATAAAATATGGAACCTACAGTAATTTAATTAAATTATCAAAAAAAATAAAATTTAGAAATAACCTATCTGTTTTTAAGGATATTAAAAAGTATGGATATTCATCAAAAAATCAAATAATAATTAATAGAGAAGAAATTAATATTTCTAATAAAATTCAAAACACACAAGAACCTTTTTATTTTAAAATGGATAATACTATTATTTATGATATATCACCATTGGCTGTGTTAAAATATAATAATCGTATCGTAAATAAAAAAGATGATTTTTATCAAGAAAATATACAGAATCAAAATTTGAATTATAATACGCAACTAAAAAGTGTTAAAAAATATTTTGATCAAGAATTAAATTTTAGTAGTAAAATATCTTCAAACGAATTGCTTGAAATGAATTTGCTGAGTTCTAATGATAAAATGAGGCAAGATGTAACTTTTTTAGGAGAGGCAATTAGGTATAACAATGAAGTCTTTAATGAAGAATTGGTTGACAGTAAAAGATTTATTTTAGGAGCTTATCTAAAGTATCTTAGAAAAATTAAAAGGAATAATATAGAGCTTATGCTACAACATAAATACGATAAAGAAGATTCGAAATTTGTTTTTAATAATAATGGTAATAATAATGCTTACTCATTTCGAAATGAAATATCTAATTTAATTGTGAAATATAATTACAATATAACCAAAAAAATTAAGATTTCTGAAAAAATTGAATTAGGAAGATTAAAGCGAAAAATAAATCAAAAAATAGATAATCAGATCATAACAAAAAAGGATTTGTATTTTAATACAAATACAAAATTAAGTTATAAAATTAGTAAAAAAAATATACTATCCATAGGAGTTTCTAATAAAACATCGCAATTGTCTAATCGTTATATGTACACAAACCCATTGCTTATAGATACTAGAGCGATTACCACAAATAACCCATCTTTAAACTTGAAAAAAGACTTAAACATATATGCAAATTTTTCTCATTATGATTTATTACAACAATCTAATTTTTCATTATTAGCATCTTTAAACGAAGTAAAGAATACTTATATGAGTAAACAAAATATTAGTGAAGATATAAGTATCATAACATATTTTCAAACCCCATTAACCAAAAAAGACATAAATATTTTGGCTACGACAAGTTTTTTTATAGATAAAATTAATACTAAGATTACTATCAATACGAATGCAAATTTTAACACATATTATAATTTATTGAATCAAAATAGATTTCAAAGTGTTTGGTCATCGGTGTATACCACAAATTTTAGAGCAAATAGCGCATTCAAAGGATTTTTTAATTATAAAGCAAATATGAACTATAGCTATATTGAGAATAAACAAGAAAATTCACAAGCATTTCTTAATAGTATAATAAATACGAAACTTGAATTTAATTTAAAAATAAGCAAAAAAGCTTACGCAAATATTACCAATAACTTAATTTTACCTAGAGGTATAAAAGTTACAGAAAATCAATTGTTTATTGATTTTTCATTTAACTACATTTCTAAACGAAAAATGGAGTATTTTATACTTGCAAAAAATTTACTTAATCGAAGTACATACGATCAAGTAAATAATACAGAATTTTCAAAAAGCATTGTATCAAAAAATATATTTAAACGCTATGTTGTTATTGGTTTAAATTATTCTTTTTAAAGAGAATAAGTAGGCCTTAAATTAAGGAGTACAGTTCTATTTTATATCAGACAGAGTTTTCGAATCAAAAAATAAAATTTAAGAATAAAAACATCCAAATAAAAAAAGAGAAAAAGAAAACATAAATATTAAATTATTCTATATTTGCGCTCAAATAAAAATAGGCACTTTTAATGTTAAACAGAAGACATATTCGTATCAAAGTAATGCAAAGTGTATATGCATTATTACAATCTAAAAGTGATGATTTAAAGAGAGAAGAAAAGTTTTTATTCTTTAGTATAGATAAGTTATATAATTTATATGTTTTACAGTTAAGTTTATTGGTAGAGGTACAAAAATTTGTAAAGAAAAGACTAGCAATTACAAATAAGAATCGAGTAGTGTCATCGGTAGAAAACAAACAAGCAATAGAAAACCTTTCTCAAAATAAGTTCATACAAATAATAGCAAATAGTGTTTCCTTATCGGAAGTCATAGCAAATAAAAAGATAGACAACTGGAAAGAAGCAACAGAGTATCTTCAAGTTATTTATGATAAGATAAAAACAAGTGCAATTCTTAAAGAATACGATAAAAATAAGAATCCATCATTTAAAGAAGATAAGCAATTTGCAATTGCAATTTTTAAAGAAATAATAGCGCCAAACGATAAGCTATTAGATTATTACGAAGACCAATATATAGGATGGGTAGATGATGTGCCATTTGTAAATACATCCGTATTAAAAACATATTCAAAATTAACCGATAAATTGGTTTTAGATAACTTGTATAAAGACGAAGATGATCGAGCGTTTGTAAAAGAATTATTTGAAAAAGTAGTATTACATCATACAGAATACGATGAAGAAATAGATAAAAAAACACCAAATTGGGATTACGATCGTATTGCAGAAATAGACTTGATATTGATAAAAATGGCAATGAGTGAATTTTTATACTTTCCATCCATACCAACTAAAGTTACCATAAATGAATATTTAGAAATAGCAAAAGACTATTCGTCTGATAAAAGTAGCTTCTTTATTAACGGAGTTTTAGACAAAATAGAGAAAGAATACCAAAAAAGTGGAAAAATTAGTAAAATAGGTAGAGGATTATTGTAAAAAGAAAAATATTTTTTTACATTTGACGTCCATAAAATATAACAAATCATTAAAATTTTATAAAATGAAAAAAGTAACATTAATATTAGCCATAGTAGCTATAGCATTTACATCATGTAAAGAAGAAGCATCTGCAAAAATTAAAAAAGAAAATTTAGAAAAAGCAACAACGAGAAATATTGCAAATAGAGTAGATGCGCCAGTAATGGAGTTTGAAAAAACAATACACGATTGGGGAGTTATTAAAGAAGGAGAAGTAGTAGAAACAAAATTCAAATTTAAAAATACAGGAAAATCGGAACTGTTAATTACACGAATTAAAGGAAGTTGTGGATGTACCGTACCATCAGGATGGCCAAAACAACCAATAATGCCAGGAGAAGAAGGCGAATTTACAGTAAAATTTAACTCTAAAGGAAAGCCAAACGGACAACAAAAAACAGTAACAGTTACTTGTAATACAAACAAAGGAAGAGAAATCGTAAAAATTAAAGCGCAAGTTACTCCAGATCCAGAACAAGAAAAAATAAGAGCAGAAAGAGCAGCAAAAAGAGCGCAGCAACAAGCAGAAAGAAAAGCAAAAGCAGAAGCAGAAAAATTAAAAGCAGCTACAAAATAAGATTAAATATATGAGTTTAATACTATTTTTACAAGCAGGAGGAGGATCATCTATGATACCTTATTTATTGGCAATGTTTGCGATAATGTATTTTTTTATGATACGACCGCAAATGAAACGTCAAAAAAATGAAAAGACATTTCAGACTTCTATAAAGAAAGGAGATAAGGTAATAATGACAAGTGGAATACATGGTAAAATTATTGACTTTGTAGAAAACGATAATACAGTTATTGTAGAAACAAGTGCAGGAAGAATAAAATTTGAACGTTCTGCCATTTCTATGGAAATGAGTAAGAAGTTAAAAAAGTAGTAAAAAAATAAAATAAAGTAACAATTTTATTAACGAAGAGTTCTAAATTATTAGAACTCTTTTTTTTGGTTTAATTTTAATACCTTAGCGCGAGAATAAAAGGAAACAATTTAATGACAAAAGAAAAGAAAATTAATTTTAGAAGAAATAAAAAAATACGAGTGTTTTTTATTTTTTTGTCCTTATCCGTTTTGTTTTGGACACTTTCAAAATTATCGAAAGAATATACACATACAGTTGCGTTTAACGTAAAATATATTAATGCAACAAAAGATAAAATATTACAAAATAAACCAGAAGATAAATTATCTATAGTATTAAAAACAACAGGATTTAAATTGTTAGGTTATAATATAAATACATCAAATTTAAAAGTAGATCTAAAAAAAATAAAAAAGAAAGCAGGAAAATTCTATTATGTAACAAACAGACATTTGTCCGAATTTCAAACACAATTAAGTTCCGAAGAAACTATAATTAAAATTAATCCAGACACACTGTTTTTTGACTTTGGAAAGTTAAAGCACAAAAAAATTAATGTAATACCAGTCTTAAATATAAATTATAAATCAGGCTATAATTTATTAGATGAAATCGAGATTTCTCCAAAAACAGTAACAATAACAGGAGCAGAAAGACAAATAGATTCGATACAAAGTATAAAAACAGAATTGTTGGAGTTAGATAATATATCTTCGGGGTTTAAGAAAAAAATTTCACTAGCAATACCAAAAAAATTAGATAAAATTCATTTTTCAAAAACAACAATAGAAATAAGCGGAAAAGTAAAAAAATTTACAGAAGGAAATATAGAAGTAACATTTGAAATTCAAAATTTACCAGAAGAATTTAATATTAATACATTTTCAAAAACCATAGAATTAACCTATAAGGTAAGTTTAGAAAATTTTAATAAAATAAATGCTTCAGATTTTAAAGTGGTTTGCGATTACAACAAAACAAAAGAGGAAAACTTAAATTATTTATTGCCCGTAGTAATAAAAAAATCAAATTTGGTATCAGATATAAAAATAACACCCAAAAAAATTGAATTTTTAATTAAGCGATGACATTAATTGTAGGTTTAACAGGAGGAATAGGAAGTGGAAAATCAACAGTAGCAAAATTGTTTGAACAATTAGATATTGCTGTTTATTATACAGATAACGAAGCAAAAAAGCTAATGTTGAACTCCAAATACATACGTAAAAAATTAATAGAAAAATTTGGAGAAAAAGTATATCATAACCAACAGTTAAACAAGACCTTTTTAGCAAATTTAATTTTTACAAAAAAAGAAAATTTAGATTTTGTAAATTCGATAGTACATCCAAAAGTAAATCAACATTTTAAAAAATGGGTAAAAAAAAAAGAGAAAGTAGCTACGTATGTAATACAAGAAAATGCTATTTTATTCGAAAATGGAAGTGACAAGTATTGCGATTATATCATAGCTGTAATAGCACCAGAAGAAGAAAGAATTAATAGAGTTGTAAAAAGAGATCGTACAACAAGGCAAAAAGTAAAAGAACGAATAGATAACCAATGGAGTGATGAAATAAAAGCCCAAAAGTCGAATTTTATAATTCATAATATAGAATTAAAAAAAACGAAAGCAGCGGTTTTAAAAATTTATAAAAACCTAATAAAATTAGCATTAGATTGCAAAAAATCTTAAAAAACTGTTAAAAAATTAGATTTATAGTTAATGTAAGTTAAAAATTAACAACTCTATTTAATGAAAAGCTAACTTTGTAAAGATGAGTAAAAAACTATTTTTTCTTCTAATAGCGGTAATGAGTATAGCCTTAATAGGTATTATAGCAGTCCAAATATTTTGGATAAATAGCTCTATTGAAATTCGAGAAAAACAATTTACAACCAATGTAAAATCTGCATTAGTAGATGTATCTCAAAGTATAAACGATAGAGAATTTCGAGATTATATAAAAGAGCTAAATCCGATTATTAGCGAGTTGCGAAATCTAAAAAAAAGAGAATTACGCGAAATCGTGTATCAAAAATTCGATACAGTAAACAATGAGTTATTTACATACAAGCAAAGTATCTTGGCAGATAACTTTGAAAGTCCGATAGCAATATTAAATAAAGATTCTAGCAATGCATTACGAACCTATAAATCCTATTTTATTAAAAAAGAAAAAGAAATTACATCACCAGATTTTTTGAGAAAAAAAGATTTGAATAGAATAAAACCAAATATTAAAGTAGTAAATATTGGAAAAATGTCCGCTTTTGATAAAATAGTTTATGAAGATTTATTTAAAGAAACCGCACCAAGAAAACCAATTTATAAACGTGTAAGTAATACAGAATTACAGTTTAAAATTACAAACAAACTAAAAGAAAGAGGCATAGAGACACCTTATGAATATGGCGTATTAGAAGGAGAGTATTATACAAAATTAAGAACAAAAAAATTTAAAAGAAACGCAAATAGTTATCCAATTTCATTATTCAAATCAGATAAAGATAAAAATGATTATGTCTTATATGTAAACTTTCCAGAAAAGAAAGAATACATCATGGCAAATATTAAAAATCAATTAATATTAGCATCAACCTTTATACTATTTATAATCTTGGCATTTGCAAGTGCAATATATCAACTGTTAAAACAAAAAAAGATTTCGGAGATTAAAACAGATTTTATAAATAACATGACGCACGAATTTAAAACGCCAATAGCAACGATTAATTTGGCGTTAGATGCAATAAAAAACCCAAAGATAATAGAAGATAACGATAAGGTCTTAAAGTATGTCAAAATGATACGTCAAGAGAATAAAAGAATGCATGCACAAGTAGAAAACGTATTGCAAATTTCAAAATTAGAAAAAAATCAACTAGAAATTAGTAAGGAAATAGTAGATATTCACGACATAATAGAAGATGCAATAGCGCACGTTAGTTTAATAATACATAATAAAGGAGGATATGTAAAAACACACTTAGAGGCAATACAAACAGAAATGTCAGCAAGTGAGTTACACATGACAAATGTGATTGTAAATGTATTAGATAATGCAGTAAAATATACAAATAAAGAACCAAAAATAGATATTTTTACAGAAAATGCAGGAAATTATGTTCTAGTAAAGATAAAAGATCAAGGAATAGGAATGAGTAAACAAATACAAAAAAATATATTTGAAAAATTTTTTAGAGAACAAACAGGAAATATACACAACGTAAAAGGACATGGTTTAGGACTTGCATACGTTAAGAAAATAGTAGAATATCACCATGGTAATGTCTATGTAGAAAGTGAAAAAGGAAACGGAAGCACATTCTTTATTAAATTACCAATAATATAGTTTTGAATATTAACCCTAGAAATAGTAACATTAGATTTTTTAAAGTACATTTGACTACAAATCTAATTCGATGATTTCATATTAAAATTAAAAGATATGGCAAATAAAAGAGTATTATTAGTAGAAGATGACCCAAATTTTGGAACAGTGTTAAAAGACTACCTTATCATTAATGACTATGATGTAACACTAGCAAAAGATGGATTAGAAGGATTAATTATGTTTAAAAATAATGACTATGATATTTGTATATTAGATGTTATGATGCCTCGGAAAGATGGATTTTCATTAGCAAAAGATATTCGAGTAACAAATACAGACATTCCAATTGTTTTTTTAACAGCAAAAACAATGAAAGAAGATGTGTTAAAAGGATATCAAGTCGGAGCAGACGATTATTTAAATAAACCTTTTGATAGTGAAGTGCTGTTGTATAAGATTAGTGCCATCTTACAACGTAAAAAAGAAGATGCAGATGTAAGCGACGAAATTATTGAATTTAATATCGGAGGATTTCATCTAAACACAAACCTACGTCATTTAACATTTAAAAAAGAAGAACCACAAAAATTATCGCCAAAAGAAAGTAAATTATTACGACTATTAACATTACATGTAAACGATTTAATGCCAAGAGAATTAGCATTAACAAAGATATGGAGAGATGATAATTACTTTACATCGCGAAGTATGGATGTATATATCGCAAAGTTGCGAAAATATTTAAAGAAAGATCCAAATGTAGAAATTGTAAATATACATGGCGAAGGATTTCGTTTGATAGTAAAATAAAGTATAGAATTTAGGATATTAGTATATTTGCCTAAATTAAGAGATGGTAATGGCCGAATTTATAAAAATTTACAAAGAAAATCCAAACGAAAAAGAAATTGCTAAAGTAATCGCAGTTTTAAGAAAAGGAGGATTAATAATATATCCAACAGATACCGTTTATGGACTAGGTTGTGATATTACCAATACAAAAGCATTAGAGCGAATAGCAAAAATTAAAGGTGTAAAATTAGCAAAAGCAAACTTTTCGTTTATATGTAACGATTTGAGTCATTTATCCGATTATGTAAGGCAAATAGATACGCCAACATTTAAACTGTTAAAAAGAGCTTTGCCAGGAGCATATACATTTATACTTCCAGGAAATAATAATTTGCCAAAGGTTTTTAAAAGAAAAAAAACGGTAGGTATACGAGTGCCAGATAATAACATAGCAAGAAAAATAGTAAAATCTTTAGGGAATCCAATCGTTTCCACATCCATTTATGATGAAGATGATTTACTAGAATATACCACAGATCCAGAATTGATTTATGAAAAGTGGCAAAATATTGTTGATTTAGTAATCGATGGAGGATATGGAGACAATACAGCATCTACAGTAATCGATTTATCCAAAGGAGAAGTCGAAGTAATAAGAGAAGGAAAGGGGAGTTTAGATGTATTGTAGTAGATGAAAACAAATTACGATTTTATTATAGTTGGAGGTGGTATTATAGGATTAGCAACAGCCTATAAATTACAATTAAAATTTCCTCATAAAACGGTAGCGATTCTTGAAAAAGAAACTACTATAGGCAAACACCAAACAGGTAGAAATTCTGGCGTTATTCATTCAGGAATTTATTATACTCCAAATTCTTACAAAGCAAAAAATTGTAAAAGTGGTAGAGATCAATTGGTTGTGTTTGCAAAAGAAAATAAGATAGATTTTGATATTTGTGGTAAAGTAATTGTAGCGACTACCAAAGAAGAAATACCACTTTTAGAAGCAATTTATCAAAAAGGCATCGCGAATAAAACAGAAGGTATTTGTTATTTGAATGCAGAAGAAACTAAGGAGAAAGAGCCTTTTATAGAGGCGTTAAAATCCATTTGGGTACCTACAGCAGGTATTATTAATTATGTGCAAGTTGCAAACACATTTGTTAAATTAATTTTACAGATAAACAAAGGTAGTAAACTAATTACGTCGTGTAAAGTAGCAAAAATTAGTACAGAAAAATCTATAAAAAAAACTATTGCTACCTCTAAAGGTAACTTTACTACCGAAAAATTAATTTTTTGTACAGGTTTGCAGTCCGATAGAAATGCAAAGAAAAATAATACTAAAATAGACCTTCAAATAGTTGGCTTTAGAGGCGATTATTACAAACTAAAAAAAGAAGTAGAATACAAAATAAAAAGTTTGGTTTATCCTGTGCCAGATCCTAATTTTCCATTTTTGGGAGTTCATTTTACAAAGAGGATTACTGGAGGAATCGAATGTGGTCCGAATGCTGTTTTTTCTTTTAAACGCGAAGGTTATACCACTACTAGTTTTAACTTTATAGATACGATAGAAGCCTTAACTTTTAAAGGTACATGGAAATTTTTTTGGAAACATTGGCGTAAGGGTATGGTAGAATACAAACGTGCTTTTTCTAAAAAATTATTTGTTAAAGCCCTACAAAAAATGATGCCTACATTAACTATCGATGATGTAGAAGTTGCCCATTCTGGAGTTCGAGCACAAGCAGTTGATAGTAAAGGGAATATGGTAGATGACTTTAAGATTAAAAATAACAATGGCGTTATTCATGTCTTAAATGCGCCTTCTCCAGCAGCAACTTCTTGTATGGCAATTGCAGATGAAATTGTAAGCAAAGCAATGTGTTTTTCTACAAATTCTAATATTAACATGGATCAAGGCACTTGTTGCTATCATGAAAACGCTTAGCATTTTGATGTTGAGTTGGTATTACTCCTTACTTACTCGCTTTAAATTCAATAAATTGATTGGATTTATTTTTAATCCTTTTATCGTATTCTGACTAAACATGGTTACTTCATCGTAATATAAATTTACAACAGGAGCCTCAGCAATAACAATACTATCCATCTTTTGATATAATTTATAACGTACCTCGTTATTTACAGTAGCAATAGACTCTTCGTACAATGTATCGAATGTTGCATTAGAAAAATGCGTGTAATTAGAGCCGTTTGGAGTATGAAATTTACTATAAAATAAAGACAAATAATTCTCTGCATCAGGATAATCGGCAATCCAACTTGCTCTAAATAAAGGTAAATCTCCTTTAGATTTTGCTTGTCGTAATACAGATGGAGGTACTACTTCTACTTTTATTTTTAGACCTAAATTATTCATTTCTTGTTGTATAAATTCACATAAATCCAAGTATTGCGCATTGGTTGTTAATGTAATTTCTGGATTTGTATTGCCACTCTCTTTTTTGTATTGTAGTATTAATTCTCTTGCTTTTTTTGGATTATAATCGTATCCTTTTACCGCATTAAAACTCGGAAGTCCTTTAGGTACAAATCCGTTTAAAGCAGGTGTTCCAATTCCGTTTCTTAAATAGGTAATCATCTTTTTACGATCAAATCCATAATTAACTGCCTTTCTAATTAAGATACTTGCACTTGGATATTTAGTATCTACTTCGGCATAGAAACCTAGATATTCTGTATTCAAATATGGCGATTTTTGTATTTTAATTTTTCCTTGATATTTTTCTCTCAACTCTCCAATTTCTGTTAATAAATCATCTTTATACGAAGCATCAATACTGGACAATATATCCAAATTACCTTGTATAAATTGCAAAAATTCACTTTGTTTGTCTGGTAAAAAAGTAATGGCAATTGCTTCTAAATATGGCAATTGTTTTCCATGTTCTTTTTCGTAGTAATTCGTATTTTTCCGAAACACTAATTTGGTGTTTTCAATCCATAATTTCAAATAAAAAGGTCCTGTTCCTATCGCATTTGCTCGAAATTCACTTCCGTAATGTGTTACAATTTCTTTTGGTACGACAGCACAATATTTCATCGTTAGCAAACCTAAAAATGGCGGAAATGCTTCTTTTAATTGTATTTGAAATACACTATCGTTAATCGCAGAAAATTTAGCTACATTATTTAAAACCCATTTCCCAGGCGATGCCACATTTTTATCTAACAACCTATTAAAAGAATATTCGAAGTCTTGCGCTTTTACTGTTCGAGTACTATCTTTTCCAAATAAAGAATGTTTGTGAAAGTACACATCATTCCGTAAAATAAAATCAATGGTTTTTCCATCGTCTGAAAACTGCCATTTTTTTGCAATATCGGGCTTTACTTTTAACGCATCATCTAGCTGTACTAAACCATTAAATAATTGGTTTGTTGCCCAAATTTCTGCTTGTTTTCTCGAAAAAGCGGGATCTAACGAAGTAATATTTGAATGTTCGTTGTATTTAAAAACCTGATTATTGGTATAATTGGATTGTTTTTTATTACAAGAAAGTATAAAAATACTAAATATTATAACACGAATAATTGGAATTTTCATACTTTTTTTATTTTAACGATAAAAAGTGTAAAGTTTTTTGCAAAGGTCGTAAAAATATATTTAAAATTTACTTTCCAAAAGCATACTCGCGTTTTACTTCACAAATTTTTACCGTAAAATTATCATACCATTTTTCTTTTCCTCCTTTTTTAGCTTCAGCATGACGTTCATTAATGCTCCAATTTTTAATATCTTCCATAGAGTTCCAATAAGAAACTGTAATGCCATTTTGAGCTTCTCTAACCGTTTCTACACCAAGAAAACCTTTTTGAGTTTTTACTAAATCTTCCATTTTTTTTGCCATTTCTTTATATCCTAAAGTATCTATGGATAACTTTGATGTAAATATTACTGCATAATAGGTGTCTCTTTCTATATGTTTTGTCATTCTATTTTGTTTTTAACTCTTATTCCTAATTTATTAATTTATCTTTTTTGTAAAAAACTATTTCAATTTTAATGTATACATTCGTTCTGGTAGTTTTAAATCTTCACAAAAAGATTCAATTTCAAATTGAAAGCCTATTTTTTTTAGAATATGTTCAGAAGCTTTATTTTCGATAATTACTTTGGCAACTAGTTCTTTTAATCCTATATTTTTACAATAAATTATTAATCCAATTATAGATTCATAAGCATAACCATTGTTCCAATACTTCTCTAAAAAACGATACCCAATTTCATCTTTATTATTCGCACTTTTTATTAAAGCTATGGTTCCTAAAAAAACTTTATCTTCTTTTCTTTCTATAGCCCAAATCCAAAAATCATTATTCGGTTTTGTATAATACGCAATTACTTGTTGTAAATCTATTACATCTTCATCATAGGTTTTTGCTTTTCCATCTGTATATTTCATTACATTAAGATTTCCTTGCATTTCATGAAATGGTTCTATGTCTAGTGTTTCTAAATTACGGATTAGCAGGCGTTCGGTTTTAAAAATCATTAGATGTATTTTTTACAAATGTACCATTCTAGAATAAATGAAGATGCTTCTATCTTTAAAATTTTATAAATCATCTAAGCAGAAAACAAATTTTATATCAAACAGAGGTTATTAATCTAAATTCGATTAAAGAATACCAACTCCACATCAAACTATGCTATAAATTATTTATTTTTTCACGTTTTACTGCACTTTAAATTTAAACCATAGCTATGCTATGCTTGAAATTTCAAGATTGTAAAACATAAAAATAGTTCAAATCTATTTAGCGCATTTTGAAAATTGAATTGGTATAATTCAGGTTAATAAACTAAATTTGCAATGCTAAAAATTATCACGTAATGAATTCTCAAAAAAAAGTCGCATTTTATACATTAGGTTGTAAACTTAATTTTTCAGAAACATCAACTATTGCTCGTAATTTTGAAAACGAAAATTTTGAACGCATAGCATTTAATGAAAAAGCAGATGTGTATGTTATAAATACATGCTCCGTTACAGAAAATGCAGACAAACGTTTTAAAACTATTGTAAAGAATGCATTAAAACAAAACAACGATGCATTTGTAATAGCCATTGGCTGCTATGCGCAATTAAAACCAGAAGCTCTTGCTAATGTAAATGGTGTAGATTTGGTTCTTGGTGCTACCGAAAAATTTAAAGTAACATCGTATATAAACGACTTAACAAAAAATAAAGTTGGCGAAGTGCATTCTTGTGATATTATCGAAGCGAATAGTTATGAAAGTTCCTTCTCTTTTGGAGATAGAACACGTGCATTTTTAAAAGTGCAAGATGGCTGCGATTACAAATGTACCTATTGTACAATTCCTCTTGCTAGAGGTATATCAAGAAGTGATACCTTAGAAAATGTAATAAAAAACGCAACAGAGATTTCTAAAAAAGGCATTAAAGAAATTGTACTTACTGGTGTAAATATTGGCGATTATGGTAAAGGAGAATTTGGCAATAAAAAACACAAACACACCTTCTATGAATTGGTTCAAAATTTAGATGAAGTAGAAGGAATTCATCGCATAAGAATATCATCTATAGAACCAAATTTACTAAAAGACGAAATCATTACTTTTGTAGCTAATTCTACAAGTTTTGTTCCACATTTTCACATTCCGTTACAAAGTGGAAGTAATGCATTGTTAAAAAAAATGAAACGTAGGTATCAAAGAGAAACCTATACCAATAGAGTAAAAGCTATTAAAAAACAAATGCCTAATGCCTGTATTGGAGTAGATGTAATTGTAGGTTTTCCTGGAGAAACCGATGCCTTATTTTTAGAAACTTACAACTATCTAAACGAAATGAATATTTCTTATTTACACGTATTTACCTATTCGGAAAGACCAAATACAGAAGCCATTGCAATGGATGAAATTGTTCCAATACATGTAAGAAAAAAACGCAGTAAAATGTTACGAGGTCTATCTGTAAAAAAACGACGTGCTTTTTATGAAACGCAAATTAATAACGAATTAACCGTGCTTTTTGAACAAGAAAATAAAGAAGGATATATACAAGGATTTACAGAAAATTATGTAAAAGTAAAAACCTATTGGAATCCCGAATTGGCAAATACATTACATAAAGTAAAATTAATCGAAATAGATAACGATGGATTGGTTTTAGTTAGTATTATTGATTAACAAACTTAAACAATTTTTTAGAATGAAAAAAATAATATACATACTGTTGATAATAAGTGTTTTATCTTGTAAGAAAGAAAAAAAAACGCATCAAGATTTACCAATGGACAAACCAAGTGCCATACATGTAAAATATGCGAAAGGGTTTGAAGTTAAGCAATTTAAAGGGTATAAAAAATTAACAATTAATACACCATATCCAAAAGCCGAAAAACCATTAGAATATTTATTACTTGAAGATAAAAGTATTTTGGCATATACCGATTTTCATAATGTAAAGATTATTGAAATTCCAATCCAAAAAATAGTAGTAACATCTACAACACATATTCCGATGTTAGAATTATTAAACGAAGAGCAATCTTTGGTAGGTTTTCCAAATACAAAATACATTTCATCGATAAAAACTAGAAAGTTAATCGATAAAAATAAGGTAAAAGAACTTGGCAAAGAACAAAGCATTAATACAGAACTTCTACTTGAATTAAGACCAAATTTAGTCGTTGGATTTTCAATGAATAGTAATAATAAAATGTTTACCAATATTGAAAAATCTGGAATACCAGTAATCTTAAATGGAGATTGGTTAGAAAAAACGCCTCTTGGAAGAGCAGAATGGATTAAATTTTTTGGTGTTTTATATGGAAAAGAAAAAAAAGCAGATCGTATATTTAAAACAATAGAAAAAGCATATTTGGAGGCAAAAAAAATAGCACTAAAAGCCAAAAATAAACCTAAAATTTTATCAGGAGCCACTTATAAAGACAAATGGAACTTACCTGCAGGAGAAAGCTATGGCGCACAATTTTTAAAAGATGCCAATGTAAATTACCCTTGGCAAAAAACAGGAGAAACAGGAAGCCTTTCGCTTAGTTTTGAATCCGTTTATGATAAAGCAAAAGATGCCGATTATTGGTTAAGTCCTAGTTTTTTTAGTTCTTATAAACAGTTAAAAGACGCGAATCAACACTATACACAATTTGATGCTTTTAAAAATAAAAAGATTTATAATTTTGTAAATAAAAAAGGAAAAACAGGAGGTGTTTTATATTATGAACTTGCTCCGACACAACCACATATTGTATTAAAAGATATTATTAAAGTTGTACATCCAGAACTGTTGAAAGATTATGTGCCTGTTTATTTAGAAGAACTAAAGTAATGTCAAGTTAATTTTTTGGACCATCTTAAAATCAAATAGGTATAATTTTCTTCTTTTTAGAAAAAATACATTATACCGTTTGGTATATTTTTGTATATTTGTAAAAATAAATTTAATGGATAAAATAACAATACTATATATTTGCGGTTTTTACAACTTGGTATTAATGGTATTTCATATATTTTTTTGGAGCATTTTTAAATGGAAAAAAACTTTAGCTAAAGGTACAAAAACAAATGCAATTGCAACACAAATAATGAACGTACAGCTAATTTATTTATTTTTATTTATGGCTATTGTATGCTTTGTTTATCCTAATCAATTACTAAATTCAAAAATGGGTTATGTGCTACTTTTGGGTTATGCTATTTTTTGGATAATACGTTTTGTACAGCAATTTGTTTTTTTAAAACTAAAAGGTTCATTTGTAATTACACTTACTACTTTGTTCTTCATAGGAGCAATTATACACACTTTACCAATTTTATTATAATGAAAAAATCAGAAAATACCAAAGAGTATATTTTAGAAAAAATAAGACCTGTATTTAATAAAAATGGTTATTCAGGAACTAGTTTGTCTGCAATTACAGAAGCTACAGGTTTAACAAAAGGCGCAATCTATGGTAACTTTAAAAATAAAGAAGAACTGGCTTTAGCATCATTTAACTATAATGTAAATTTTATACTTCAAAAAATTAAAACAATAATGGTAAATATTAAATCGCCATTGGTAAGGTTATATGCACTCACAAATTTTTATAGAGAGTATTATTTGCAAAATATCAATTTTGGAGGTTGTCCAATTCTAAATGTAGGTGTAGATGCAAATCATACAAATCCTAAATTGTTTAAACGTGTTAAAACCGTTTACACGGAATTGATTAAAGGAATAACAAAAATTATTACTGATGGTCAAGAGTACGATGAAATAAAAAAAAACATCAATGCTAAAATTTATAGTGCAAGAATCGTATCCCAAATAGAAGGCGCGGTTTTTACATCTACAATGTTAAAAGACGACACGTATCTAATTGATATGATGAACCATTTAGACAAGATGATAAAAACGGAATTGCAAAAATAAAAAATATTTCAAATCTATTTAGCGCATTTTGAAATTGAATTGGTTTTATTAGACAAACAAACCCTTCGAGAACATACATACTTTTCGATACATCATGTAAAACAACATCAGAATTTTATTAAAATAGATTTATCAAAACAATAATACTAATGAAAACTTATTTAAAATTTATAAAATATTACCTTAATTTATTATCTTATATAGCACCAAAATATGGAGGGAAAATAGCTGTTAAAATTTTTCAAAAAGTAAGAATTAAAAAAATAAAAGAAATAGAAACGGATTTTTATTTAAAAGCAAAACAGTTTAAAATTCAACGAAAAAACGCAGAAGAATTACATTGTTACGAATTTGGAAATCCAAATGGTAAACTTATTTTTTTAGTACATGGATGGAATAGCAATGCAGGTAGTTTAACACGTTTTGCATTCGAATTTGCAAAAAAAAAATATCGTGTAATTAGCTTCGATTTACCAGCACATGCAAATACAAAAGGTACACACACCAATTTATATGACTGCAAAAATGCATTTAAAGATTTGTTGCAATATATTAATCCAAAAATGCCATTTCATGTTATTTCACATTCATTTGGATCTGCAGTAATCGCATTTGCATTATCCGAGACAAACAATAAAGCAGATAAAATAATTTTATTATCAGCAAATAATAGGTTGAAAGAAATATTTTTAGAATTTCAACAGTTTATCGGTTTTAACAATACAATATTTAAACATGTTGCATTCTGGGTAAAAGATATTATGAAAGAAGATTTATCAAAAATGACTATTATAAATCGATTAAAAAAAGTATCTTTTGAGGAAATGTTAATTATTCATGATAAATCTGATAAAGTAATACCGTATAAAAATGCAATAGAAATTGCAAAAGAAATAAATCGAGTAATATTAAAACCTTTTAAAAAGATAGGTCATTATCGTATGCTTTGGAATAAAGAGGTCGTAAATGAAAGCCTAAAATTTATTCAAAATAAAAACAAAATAAAATGAAAATAGCAATTCTAATTTATAATGGAATTACAGCATTAGATGCCATTGGACCATACGAAGTGTTGTCCAATATAGATAATGCAGAAGTCTTTTTTGTAGCTAAAAAAAAAGGAGAAATTAAATCGGATACAGGCTTTTTAACATTTAAAGCAAAATATAATTTTAAAAACGTAAAAGAAGCAGATATATTATTAATACCAGGAGCTACAATTTCATTTATTAATGTAATGAAAGATAACAAAACATTAGAATGGATTAAACAAGTAGATAAAACCACACAATTTACCACATCCGTCTGTTCGGGCTCTATATTATTAGCGAAAACGGGTTTGCTAAATGGTAAAAAAGCAACATCTCATTGGAAAACAATCCCATTATTAAAAGAAAATAATGCAATACCAACACATGAAAGAGTGGTAAAAGACGGTAAGTATATCACTTCGGCAGGAGTGTCAGCAGGAATTGATATGGCGCTAATTTTATGTGAAGAACTAGTAGGAGAAGATCAAACAAAAGCAATTCAACTAATGATAGAATACGATCCAAATCCAATTTATCAATCTGGTAATATTAAAACATCTGAAGAAGAAATAATCCATATTGCAACTAAAAAATTAAAACAAAATGCAAGAAGGGAAATGAGTTTGTTAAAATTAATTACAAATAGAAAAGTTTTAAAAAAAATAAAATAAAAAATGTTACGTTATATATGTAAATACTAAAAATAAAATAGTAATTTTCACGTAAATATATTAAGAATAAAATAAAACGTACTAAAATGAAAAGAATAACCATTATTATTGTATTAATCTTTGCAATGAGTTTTTCAGTTACATCTTGTAAATCTGAAAAAAAAGAAGTAAAAAAAGAAGTAGCAACAGAAATTTACCAATGTCCAATGGATTGTGAAAAGGGTAAAAGCTATACAAAACCTGGAAATTGTC
This sequence comes from Flavobacteriaceae bacterium, assembly GCA_026988355.1. Taxonomy (GTDB): domain Bacteria; phylum Bacteroidota; class Bacteroidia; order Flavobacteriales; family Flavobacteriaceae; genus S010-17. The sequence goes on along the minus strand of JALSLK010000031.1, from coordinate 15,021 downwards.
CTGTTTGTAAAATGGAATTGAAAGCTAAGAAGGCAGGAGAAACAGAAACAAAATCCGAAGATCATTCTGGTCACGACCATTAAACTTTAACATTATAGTTCAATATTTTTAACATATAATATCTAAAGAGTATTGTAATAAAGTTTATTTTTATAAAAATTTTAATCCTTAAAAATCATTCAAAATGAAAAAAATAATTTTAACATTAGCATTCGGATTGTTTTTTGTGGCATTTTCAAATGCACAAAGCACAAAAACAACAAAAGAAGATGTAAAAACAGAATATACAGTTGAAAAAAGCGCAACTGTAACTGCAACTGCAAAAGCAACACCTTCTTGTCATGGTAAAAAAGATAAAAAGGCTTGTTGTGCTGGTAAAAAAAGTGCTAAAGCAACTTCTTGTGCAGGAAAATCAAAAGCATCATGTGCAGGAAAATCAAAAGCTTCATGCGCAGGAAAGTCTAAAGCAGCAGCAACTAAAGAAACTTTATAAGTAATAATAATCTATTCGACCTAAAATTCATTTAAACTGTAAACGAATTTTAGGTAAAACTTAGATTGTTGATAGTATTGTACTACTATACATATATTTAAAATCCATTTTGTCTAAGACAAAATGGATTTTTTATTACTTTATTTCCTATTCATTAACCTATAATACCAACTCAACATCAAAATACGCTATAAATTATTTATCATTTCACGTTTTATTGCACTTTAAATATAGCTATGCTATGCTTGAAATTTCAAGATTGTAAAACATAAAAATAGTTCAAATCTATTTAGCGCATTTTGAAATATTATACAAACTGTAACGAATTATTAGTAGAACTCGGGTTAAAAGCTATATCAAGTTTAATGATATGGATTTTTAAATTAAATAGAATTCTTAAATAGAACTCGGCTTTATATTATCGCATTATCTTGTGCTTCCGCTTTTTTAATACCTAAATCAAATTCTTGATACAATTCTAGTAGCTCCATAATAGAAGTGATTAAATCTTTCGTTTCTAATAAAATTCCGAAGAATAGTGTTGTATTCTTAGGGCTAGTTTCCGTTTTATCTTTTCGAATGCGAAGTACTTGTTTTTCGATTGCTGTAGAAACATGATTTAACAGTTCTTGTTTTTCAAGAAGAATTTCACTAAAATTATCAAAATTGTTTTTTTCAAAAGCAAGTTCAATTTGCGTTAGAATTTTATCCAATTGAGAATCAATACCTTTTAATTCTGTAATTTGACTTTTCTTTAAGTTTTTATGATTGTTATTTACGTGTTTGTAGCTGGATTTTGAGATGTAACTAATCGCTTGAGAAATATCTTGTAGATGGCCAATAACTAAAATATAAAACCTACTCGCTTCTGCAGAAGTATCGTCTAAAGATTTTATAAAGTAAAAAACCTCGTCTTTGAGCTGGTCTACCTCATCATTCAATTTACTTACATGTTTATCCGTTTTTTTAAGTTTGTTTAAATCGTGCGAAGCCAAATCTTTAGCAACACTAGTATATAGTTTGTTAACACGTTTAACCACTTCCGAAATATGACTAGAACTTTCTTCAATAACACCACTAATGCTAATCAACTCATTTCTATTAATTTTGCGTTTTTCTTTTTTTATTTTTTGTTTTTGAGCATATTTAATATAGTTACGACTAATTAATAAAGTAACAGTAATCAACAAAATAGCAATAGAAACAATACCACCAAGATTTATTAAATATAGAGCAATTGCAGCAGCAGTAAATGCGATTAAAGCAGTCGCAAACCAACCACCAATTACATTTAAAACACCAGCAACTCTATACACGGCACTTTCTCTTCCCCAAGCTCTATCTGCTAAAGAAGTACCCATAGCAACCATAAATGTAACATAAGTAGTAGATAAAGGTAATTTTAAAGAAGTACCAACAGATATTAAAATACCAGCAACGATTAAATTAACAGAAGCTCTAATCGTATCAAATGCAGGCATTTCGTATTCTTTAGATTTTGGTAAGGCAATAACAGGTCTTTCAAAACGAGAATTAATCCAGTTTTGTGTTGGTTTAGGAACAATTAGTTGGAAAACTTTATTTAAACCCATTGCAGCTCTAACCGAAATTCTTGAAGCAGTAGTTGGCTGAAATTTTTCATTTACTTCGTCTTGACGAGATAGATCGATTCCTGTTTTAATAACTTCTTTTGCTTTTTTAGAAAACCAAATTGTAAGTACCATAATTAAACCAGCAAATAAGAGTAATAATGTATTAGAAGGAACTTTTTTAGCTAAAATTTCCATAGAAAATTTTGTTGCTTCTATACCAGAACTATGCCAAGCTTCGTAAGAATTCCAGGCAGCAATAGGTACGCCAACAAAGTTTACTAAATCATTTCCCGAAAAAGCCAAGGCTAAAGAAAAAGTACCAATACCAATAATAACATGTAAAATATTTATCTTGGTAAACTTAGAGATTAAAAATGAAATTAAAGTCATAACTGTTAGACCAATACCAAATATTTGAAATAAGTTATTCTCTAAATAGTGTTTAACGTCGTATGTTTTATAAAAAGAAGTTCCTTTAAACCCTTTAAAAAATATAAAGTAAGAAATAATAGTTAATGCAAAACCACCAAAGATAATAGCAGTAATACTTTTTTGTTTTTCTACATTAAAACTAAAAAGTAATCGCGATATAAATTGGACTATCGCGCCAATTGTAAAGGCGACAGCAACAGAGAGTAAAATACCAAATATAATTTTGGTAGCAGTTTTATGATTTATATACGTCCAGATAGCATCGATATTTTGATTAGGATCGGCAGAAATTTTTATTAAAGCCATTGCAACAGCAGCACCTAAAAGTTCAAATACAATAGATACCGTTGTAGAAGTTGGCATGCCAAGTGTGTTAAAAACATCCAATAATAAAATGTCGGTAATCATTACAGCCATAAAAATATACATGATATTTTGAAAATTAAACATGCCAGGATTAAAAATACCTTTACGAGCCACTTCCATCATACCACTCGATGTTGCTGCACCAACAAAGACACCTAAACTAGCAATAATTAAGATGTTTCGAGTACTAATTACCTTAGAACCAATGGCAGAATTTAAAAAATTTACAGCGTCATTACTAACACCTACAATTAAATCAACAATAGCAAGTAATGCTAAAGCTGCAATCATTAAAATGTACGGATTTTCCATATTTGAGTTACTATATTTATATAAAACAAAAATACTATTGCAATGTTAATTTAATGTTACTTTATGTATAACTTGCAGTTTTGTTAATAAGTTTTAAATTTTGACTTAAATTTGAGTTTATACCAACTCCACATAAAAATAGTTCAAATCTATTTAGCGCATTTTGAAATTGAATTGGTATTACAGGATAGTATTTTATGTTTTTTTAGTGAAAAAATCAAAAAATGATTATATTTACAAAAATAATATTAATAAATAAAATTAAAATACTATGGCAGTAATGAAAGTAATCGAAGTAATGGCAAATTCAGATTCAAGTTGGGAAGATGCAACTAGAAAAGCAATAAAACATGCTTCAAAAAGTGTTAAACATATGAAATCGGCGTTTGTACAATCGCAAAGTGTTGTTGTAAAAGATGGAGATGTATCGGAATTTAGAGTAAATGTAAAAATTACTTTTGAAGTAAAATAATAATACAATATTACTTAATCTCTTTATTAAACTAAAGAAATGTTAAATACAAAAAAGGTTAAATTTCTACGAAATTTAACCTTTTTTCAGTTTCCAGTCTTTCTTCTTGTTTCTAAAAAAAACTACAATACAGATTTGAATTGCTTTAAAAAGCGAATATCATTTTCATAAAACATTCTAATATCTGGTATTTGGTATAATAACATGGCAATACGTTCGATTCCCATACCAAAGGCAAAGCCAGAATATACATTGGCATCAATATTTACATTTTTTAAAACATTAGGATCCACCATACCACAGCCCATAATTTCTAACCAACCAGTACCTTTAGTAATTTTATAATCCACTTCGGTTTCTAATCCCCAATAAATATCTACTTCAGCACTAGGTTCTGTAAAAGGAAAATAACTAGGACGTAATCTAATTTTAGATTTTCCAAACATTTCTTTGGTAAAATATAAAAGCGTTTGTTTTAAATCGGCAAAAGAAACATCTTTATCGATGTATAAACCTTCTACTTGATGGAAAATACAGTGTGCTCTAGCAGAAATATCTTCATTTCTAAAAACACGACCAGGAGAAATAGTTCGAATAGGAGGTTTGTTGTTTTCCATATAACGAACTTGTACCGAAGAAGTATGTGTGCGCAATAAAATATCAGGATCTGTTTCAATAAAGAACGTATCTTGCATATCACGAGCAGGATGATGTTCAGGAAGATTTAAAGCTGTAAAATTGTGCCAATCATCTTCAATTTCAGGACCCTCAGAAACATTAAAACCAATACGAGAAAATATTTCAATAATCCGATTCTTTACAATCGATATAGGATGTCTTGCACCAAGTTCGATAGGTTCGGAAGGTCTTGTTAAATCGCCATAAATAAATTGTTGCTCCGTATTTTGTTCTAAACTATCTTTGAGTTCATTCACTTTATTCGTAGCAGAATTACGTAAATTGTTTAATGCTTGACCAATATCTTTTTTTAAAGAAGCATCTACTTGTTTAAACTCGTTAAACAAATCTTTTAACATTCCTTTACTACCTAAATATTTAATACGAAAAGCTTCAATTTCTTCTTTACTTGTCGTTTTAAATGCCTTAACATCACTTATTAATTTGTTTACTTTGTCTAACATCGTATTCTAATTGGTTTAAGATTGCAAATGTAGTTTAAATAATTAATTTTAACTAAAAAACATCTATTCTGAAATTTAGATAGATTTTTTTTCTAAATGATAACGAAGAATCAAATGAAAAAATAGGTATAATTAATTATTTAAATTAAATTTGTCAACGAATAAAATTACATATATCTTAATATAAAATTGTTAAACAAGATGAAACACTTACTATTATTTATTATAAATTTTATGACGATTTGTGTGTTAGGTCAAAATATATCTTCTGTTAATAGTGGTGCTTTTAATACAAATAATTTAATATTTACTGTTGGTGAGGTTTATGTAAATCCAGTAAATATGGACAAAGCAAATTCTGGTATTATTGCTGTTGTATCACGAATTGAATTTTTTACTTTAGGTGAAGATGAACAAATTTTTTCAAATGATTTTAATATTTTTCCAAATCCAACACAAAAGACGCTTCACTTTTCTACAAATATTCCATTCCATAAAATATATATTTACGATGCTACTGGTAAATTAGTAGCTTTTCAGAAAATAAAAAACAGCAAAATAGATGTAACTAATTTAGCTATTGGTATCTATTATATTAAGACTGAGAATCCAAAAATTAAAACAATTAAAATTATTAAAAAATAAGCGTCATGAAAAAAAGTATTTTATTTATTTTTTTATTTAGTATTTCCTTTCTGTTTGCTCAAGCTCCACAAGGAATAAGTTATCAAGCTGTAGCTATAGATGCAAGTGGTTTAGCAGTTGTAAATCAAAATATCGGCGTAAAAATTTCTCTATTAGATAATTTTGTAACTGGTACGGTTGTGTATTCGGAAACACATATAAAAACTACCAATGCACAAGGATTGTTTAATTTAAATATAGGGAAAGGAACAGCTTCGATTGGTACATTCTCTTCTATAAAATGGGGAGAAAACATAAAATTTTTAAAAGTAGAAATCGATCCAACTGGAGGGACATCTTATACTTCAATTGGTACTACTCAGTTGATGAGTAATCCGTATGCGTTATATGCAGAAAATATTAATGTATCCAATTTGCCAGCCACAATTAAAGCAAAAAGTAAGACAAGTACGATTATTGTTATTTATACAAATACCAATGCTTATGGTTTTTTTCAATTCGACACTGGTTCTGGTTCATGGAGTTCTCAAGCATTAAGCGGAACACCAATTGGTGCAATTGCTTCTGACAATAATATTGTTGTATATACGGATACCAACGCGTATGGTTTTTTTCAATTTAGCACTGGTTCTGGTTCATGGAGCTCCCAATCTTTGAGTGGTACACCAATTGGCGCAGTAAGTTCAAATAATAAAATTGTTGTATATACAGATACTAACGCTTATGGTTTTTTTCAATTTGATACTGGTTCTGGTTCATGGAACTCTCAATCTTTGAGTGGCACACCAATTGGTGGAGCAAGTTCAAACAATAATATTGTTGTGTATACAAATACTAATGCATATGGTTTTTTTCAATTTGCCTCAGGTTCTGGTTCGTGGAGTTCTCAAACATTAAATGGAACACCTATTGGTGCAATAGGATCTAGTTTAAATGTTTTAGTGTATACAAGTACCAACGCTTATGGTTTTTTTCAATTTGATTCAGGTTCTGGTTCGTGGAATTCTCAATCTTTAAATGGTACACCAATAGATGCAATTAGTAAATAGTGATTATGAAAAAATGATTATTAAAATTTGTAATTTATTATAAGTATTCTAAAACCTCGAAAATAATAACACAATCATCTATATAGTAAATGTATGGAATAATTTTTCACAAAACTAGTCCAATAAAGTTAAGACAGTATCCACAGAATTTAGTAATTCTTTAGAATTGGATTGCACTTTGGAAATTACCTTGATGCCATTGTATAAAGTAAAATATAAACTAGCAATAGATTTAAGATTTTTTCCTTTTGTAATTTCGCCATTTTGTTCCCCTTTTAAAAGAAAATTATAAAATAGACTTACAAAAACGTCTTTATTTTCTTTAATAACATTTTGAATTTTAATATCACCAGGTACCAATTCGGTTGTTGTGTTTACAACAAAACAACCTTTTTTATCTGTATCAGTAACCGATTGTTCGATGGCCATTTGGAATAATTTTCTAAGTCCAATTTTAACATTTTTCTGTTGATTTAAAAAGTTTGTAAAACCAACGACATTTGTTGTTATATAAAGTTGAAAAGATTTATTAAACAATTCATTTTTTCCGCCATAAGTATCGTAAATACTCGATCTGCTAATGCCTAAAAAAGTCACTAAATCTTGAATAGAAGTTGCATGAAATCCTTTTTTCCAAAAGAGTTCCATCGCTTTTTTAAGGATTTCATTCTCATCAAATAATTTTACTTTTGGCATATTTTTTAACTTAAAAAAGGACAGTATTAAAACTGTCCTTCAAAGATACTATAATCGGAACGATAATTCCAAATGTAATTAAAAAATTAGTTTGCAAAATGGCTACTAACTATTGTAAACGGATGAAAATCAGGAGTAGCATTACTAAATGCAAGACCTAATTTAGGAGCATTACCAGATTGTAAACGAGCAACCATCGTATTTAATGCGTCTGAATTTGTCCATTGAGAATAATTAACGATATAATCATTGTCCATACTTTCGTGAACAGTAGAAGAAATAAACCCTTCTTGTGTAACTAATTCATCTGCTAATGCAACCTTTAATAATTCCGCTAATTCTGCTTGACTAACACCATCAATTGGTTTTAAAATATTTACGATAGTTAATACATCATTCTTATAATCAATATAGACTTTTTTATTACTATTCGATTTATATTGAGCAGTAACTTGAAATGGATGATAATCTGGACTGCTTAACGAGAATGCTTGTGCCATTTTTGGAGCTCCGCCAGAACCTACTAGTTCTCCAGCAGCTTGTAAATCCTCTCCTGTTTTCCATTGCGAATAGTTTATGATATATTCATTATCCAAACTACTATGTACGTTTGAAGATATATAACCATGTTGCTTACGCATTGTTTCATTAATCCCTTCTTTTAATAAAGTAAGTACATTATCTTTATTATTTGAATCTGGTTTCATAATATTAATTACCGTCAATAAATTTGGATTGGCAATTAGTTGTATTTTTTTTTCTACTACAGTTGTTTCTTTAATATCATCTTTACAAGACGATAATCCTATAATTACAAATAATAGTAGTGCTAATAAATTGTTTTTTTTCATTGTGTATATTTTAATTATTAATAAATATCAGAACGTTCGTTCCGCTTGCAAATATATAAATAACGGAACGAACATTCCTAATAAAATTTGTTTTTTTATATTGTAATATTTAAAGAGTAAAATATCAGCTAATGAATAAGTGTTTTAGTAATAATTAAAATGTAAACAATTTTATTGAAAATTTAAACTAAAGTTGATTCAAAACATCCAAAATAATCTTACAGCCATCATTAATTTCTTGTTCCGAAATAGTTAAAGGAGGCGTAATACGAATAGCTTTACCTTCAAAAAGTAACCAAAATAGAAGCAAGCCTTTGTCCAAAGATTTTAAAATAACATTACTAGCAAGTTCTGGAGATTCTACTATTAAAGCAAGCATAAGACCTTTACCACGAATTTCTTTAATTTTTGGATGTATTAACAATTTACGGAATAGTTTTTCTTTTTTTAGAGCATCATCCATTAGATTTGTTTGTAAAACTTCTTGTAAAGTGGCCAAAGCAGAAGCAGCAATTAACGGATTGCCACCAAAAGTAGTAATATGCCCTAATTTCGGATTTTCTTTTAGTTGCGACATCATTTCAACAGAAGCAATAAAAGCACCAATTGGTAACCCTCCACCCAAACCTTTACCAGTAACGATAATATCTGGAACCACATTATGATTCATAAATTCATATAATTTGCCAGTTCTACCAATACCGCTTTGGATTTCATCTAGAATAAGTAGCGCGCCAACATTTTGGCAGCGTTCTTTTATTTTTTGGAGATATTTTGTTTTAGGAAGAATAAATCCAGCACCACCTTGAATGGTTTCTAAAATAACACAAGCCGTTTTGGTAGTAATTTTAGTAATATCATCAAAATTATTAAATGTAATAAATTTAACATTCGGTAAAAGAGGTCTAAAAGCACGATTTTGTTCTTCGGCGCCACAAACACTCATAGATCCTTGTGTATTGCCGTGATACGAAAATTTTGCAGCAATCATTTCACTACGATTCGTAACACGTTTTGCCAATTTTAAAGCACCTTCGGTAGCTTCTGTACCAGAATTTACCAAATAAATTTGGTTGAGATTATCTGGTAAATTATCGATTAAAAGTTTTGCTAAAGCAATCGGCTTTTCTTGGATAAACTCGCCATAAACCATTACATGTAAATATTTATCAACTTGCTTTTTTATGGCATGGTTTATTTTTGGATGATTGTGACCTAAAGTATTGGCAGAAACACCAGCAATAAAGTCTAAATATTTTTTGTCTTTAGAATCAAAAACATACGAACCTTTTGCATGAGAAATTTCAATAGCTAAAGGTGTATTTGTAGTTTGTGCTTGGTATTTAAAAAAGTCTTTTTTCAAGAGGTATTATTTAGAGTGCAAAAATAAGAATTTAAACGATTATTTTTTGAAATATCAAGGTATAAAACATATCTTGCAAAAAAACAATTTAATATGATTCAAAAAGTTATAAAAATACTATTACTACTTGTTTTTAGTAATTCTGTAATGGCGCAAACAGAAGTTTTAAGTAAAAGTAAATTAACCATTGGCGATAAAATTGAAATTGAATCTAAATTACTTAATGAAAAAAGAATATTAAATATTTATTTACCAGTTGGATATTTTAAAGATAGCATAAAAAAATATCCAGTAATTTATCTGTTAGATGGATCTATAGACGAAGATTTTATACATATTTCAGGTTTGGTACAGTTTGGTTCCTTTTCGTGGATTAATATTTTACCTGAAACCATTGTAGTAGGAATTGCAAATGTAGATAGAAAGCGAGATTTTACATTTCCAACAAGTGTAAAGGAACATCTAAAAGAGTTTCCAACCACAGGAAAATCGGCAAATTTTATTGCATTTATAGAAAAAGAATTACAACCTTTTATTGCAAAGAATTACAATTGTACAGAATCAAAAACACTTATTGGACAGTCTTTAGGAGGGCTTTTAGCAACCGAAATTTTATTAAAAAAACCAGATTTATTTGATAATTATGTGATTATTAGTCCAAGTTTGTGGTGGAATGAAGAATCCTTATTAGGATTTGAACCAACTTTATATACAACAAAAAAATCAATCTATATAGGAGTTGGGAAAGAGGGAAAAATAATGGAACGTGAAGCAAAGGCATTATACGAAAAGTTAAAAAAGATTAAAAAGAAGAATACCAATTTGTATTTTAATTTTTTTGAAAAACAAAATCATGGCGATGTACTTCATATAGCAGCGTACGATGCTTTTGAAAAAATATTTAAGAAGTAAGCTATTAATTATCGTTAGGAGAAGAGTCTTTGGAATTTTCCTTTTCTATTTGATTTGAATTTTTAAATTCTTTTTTTAAGTTTAACTTTTCTTTTTGTTTAGAAATTTTAGGTAGCTCCGTATCTTTACTAAAAATAGCTTCTTTTGTTTTAGGACGTTCATCTTCTCGCCAAATAAAATTGCGTAATTTTCTAGCATTTTCTGGCAATTCTGATGGAGGATATGTCTTACCTTCTTCGTTAGTAAAAAAACGTATTTTACTAATTTCTTTATTCGTAAAAGTAACATGAAATTTACTACAAGTTGTTTTTGAAATACCAAAAAGCTCTTTTTCTTTAGTATCTTCTCTAACAAAATATAAAATTTCGCCATTACCAATAAAGTCGATTGTTTTAATCTCATTATTATCAAATTTAGCAAACATATTTCTGCCTTTAATTTGATTAAAACCGTCAATACTATCTTTTTGAATTAAAAAAGCATCTTCTAAAACCTTTAAACTATCCATTTTTTCCGTTTTAGTATTGCTTAAAATATGAATGTATTTTCCTGTAATTTGACCGTTTTCAGTCCAAAGAATAGGTTTTTGAAACATTTTTAAAATGCCATTAGCTTGGTTAGAATATAACGAATCACATTTACCACTCATATCGGATTTAAAAAATTTTACACGATGGTATGCTCTTACAATTCGATGGTCTGGTTTTCCAGTAAATAATAAAGTATCTCCATGAATATAGATAGAATCTTTTTCTGTTTTAGTAATTGCAACAGCACGATTAACAACAAAAGCAGAATCTTTATGTTGATAATATTCTGCATAATGTCCTTTTAAAATGGTATTATTAACTGTATCTGTCATGACAATATTATTCGTAGCAGAGGCAAATCCTTTTTTACGATCGTAATACAAACTATCTCCATCAATGCGTCTATCTTTATAAAGAATATAGGCATTTTTGTTAAAGTGCGAAATATCTGCTTTGGTGTCGTAAAATCCTTTTTCGGCATAGATAAAACTTTCCTTTCCTTTGATGGTGGTTTTTCCATACAAATACGCTTTGCCAGTATCGGTATAATAATCTAGATGATTGGATTTTAGAACATAATCTGGATTGGTAATTACCACATCATTTTCTGCTTGAAACTTATCTTCATTTAAAAAATAATTTCCAATTTTACTTTCTAAAAGGTTGGTATCGTCTTCAATGGTTGCTCCGTTTTGGTAATACAATTGTTGAGCAACTCTATCAAAATGCAAAGTATCTGTCTTAAGCGTCATGGTTTGGTTTTTTAAAACCACATCTCCCCAAGATAAAGATTGTTTTGTTTGCCCATCATATTCAATATATTTACTAGTCTGTATAATGGTATCTCCTTGATTTAAAACCACGTCGCCAACCGCTTGTAAATAATTGTCTTTTTCATATAAAATTGCTTTTTTACAGGTTAACGTAGCGCCATCAACTTCAACAAATACATTTCCTAAACCAATGGTAGCTCCTGGATATTTTTCTTTATCCACATCTAAATAATCTGCATTTTTAATAGCTATTTTTTTTTGAGAAAATCCAATTACAGAAATACTTAATATAAAGATCAAAAAGATTTGTTTTTTCAATGGAAAAATGTTTTATGCAAAATTAAGGAATATATTTTGTTTATTGGATTCGGATTTTAAACGTTTAATAGTTTTTTAACAATAAGTAAGACAAAAGAGTTAAAATTGTTCCTTTAGAATGAAATCCTTTATAATTTAAAGTGAAAACGGATTATAAATATTAAATTTGCACGTTAAAAAAATAGAAAAATGGCATTAATAAAATCAATTTCAGGAATTAGAGGAACAATAGGAGGAAAGGTTAGCGACAACCTAACACCAATCGATGTAGTAAAATTTGCTTCAGCTTACGGCTATTTTTTAATAAATGAGTCAAAAAATAAAGGTAAAAAATTAACGGTTGTTATTGGGCGAGATGCACGAATTTCTGGTAAAATGGTAAGTAGTTTGGTCGCAAATACTTTGGTTGGTTTAGGTATTGATGTAATTGATCTAGGGCTTTCTACAACGCCAACCGTAGAGATTGCTGTGCCTTTAGAAAAAGCAGATGGAGGTATCATATTAACCGCTTCGCATAATCCCAAACAATGGAATGCGTTAAAATTACTAAACCATAAAGGAGAATTTTTAAACGATAAACAAGGTAAAGCGATTCTAGAAATAGCAGAAAATGATACTTGTGTGTTTGCTGAGGTAGATGATTTAGGTTCTTACTCGAAGAATAAAAAGTATATGAATATTCATGTTGCCGAAGTTTTAAAGTTAGATTTAGTAAATGTAGAAGCTATTAAAAAAGCGAATTTTAAAGTGGTTGTAGATGCAGTAAATTCTACTGGAGGAATCGCAATTCCTTTATTGTTAGATGCATTAGGTGTAGAATGCGTAAAACTATATTGTGAGCCAAATGGACAGTTTCCACATAATCCAGAGCCATTAGCAGAAAATTTAACAGAAATTTCAAAATTAGTTGTACAAGAAAAAGCAGATTTAGGAATTGTTGTAGATCCAGATGTAGATCGTTTGGCTTTAGTTAGTGAAGATGGTTCTATGTTTGGTGAAGAATATACTTTAGTTGCTTGTGCAGATTATGTATTGTCGCATACTAGTGGAAATACAGTTTCCAACTTATCTTCTTCAAGAGCATTGAGTGATGTTACAAAGAAACATAACGGAAAGTATCAAGCTAGTGCTGTTGGAGAAGTGAATGTTGTACAGCTAATGAAAGATAATAATGCAATTATTGGAGGAGAAGGTAATGGAGGAATTATTTATCCAGCATCACATTATGGAAGAGATTCTCTGGTTGGAGTAGCTTTGTTTTTAAGTCATTTAGCGACAAGTAATATGTCTTGTAAAACGCTTAGAGATTCTTATCCGAGTTATTTTATGAGTAAAAATAAAATTCAATTAACGCCACAAATAAATGTAGAAGAGATTTTACAAGAAGTAGAAAAAATATATAAGAAAGAAAAAATTTCTACCATTGACGGTGTAAAAATAGATTTTGAAAAGGAATGGGTACATCTTCGAAAATCGAATACAGAGCCTATTATTCGGATATATACCGAAAGTGATTCGCAAAAAAATGCAGATGTGTTAGCAGAAAAAATGCTAAGTCAAATTGCAAAAATTGCAGGATTGTAATTGCTTTGGCAATAAAATATAGAATGATATTTATCATAAAGAATAGATTACTAAATGAATAAATTTGTAAAAAATATTAAAATGAGTAAAACAATATTGCTTTTAATCGCATTATTATTTATTGAGGTTAGTTTAGCACAAGAGATTATAGAAACAAAGCATGATTTTTCTACCGTTATAAAAAAGATAAACAAACGAAAAGGGCAATTTTTTGCTTCTTGGGGATGGAATCGAAGTTTTTATTCAAAATCGGATATTCATTTTAAAGGTTCTAATTACGATTTTACTTTATATGATGTTAAGGCAAAAGATAAACCAAACCCTTTTGGAATTAAGTATTTTTCACCAGGAGATTTAACTTTACCTCCTACAAATGCAAAATTGGGTTATTTTTTTAAAGATAATTACAATATTGTCATTGGTTTGGATCACATGAAATATGTAATGCGACAAGATTTAGATGTTAGAATTGATGGAGTTATTAATATTGGCGACTATACGGTAGATGAAGTTACTTATAATTACGATGGCAATTATAACAATGGGATAATTAATTTGTCATCCAATTTTTTACAATTTGAGCATACAGATGGTTTAAATTATATTTTTATTGGTGTAAATAGATTTGATAATTTTAATAAATTATTAGGTATTCATACACCAAATTTTGAAGTTAATTTAGAAGAAGGTATTGATGTTGGTGTATTACTTCCAAAAACAAACACAACATTATTAGGTAAAGAGAGACATGATGCATTTCATTTTTCAGGATATGGTTTTGCAGCAAAAATGGGTTTGAATCTTACTTTTTTTAAGCATTTTTATTTACAGGCAGATTTTAAAGTTGGATATATAAATATGCCAGATATTAGAACTACACACGATAAAATAGATTCTGCAAAACAACACTTTACTTATCATGAAACGGCATACACTTTTGGTTACCGTTTTAGTTTATTTTAAAAATATTTATTTACATAAAACAAAGAAGCTATCAAGATAAACTTGATAGCTCCTATACTAATAAAAAACATTGATTTATTATTAGTAGTTCCCCCTGTTAATTAAAAAATAATCTTTTCTAAATAAATAGAAAACAAATATTTGATAAAATTATGTTACAAATATATAAGATATGTTAGTATTAAAAAATACCTAATTGTAGGTATTTTTTGCATTCTTTAGAAAAATATTTTTTTCATATATCTGAGTGTAATTTACACGTAATCAGAGTTATATATCTTTATTGTTGGCTTTTTTTAATTTTTTGTCAAATTTTGTTTTTTTGAAAAGGCGTCATATTTTGCAATTTGTTGCTATAAAAGTTAAATTTTGGTATCGAGTTCTCAAAATGTACATCTACTCGTAAATAAAGTTTCGCTTTGTTTTGTGAGTTACACTCCAAATTATCTTTCCATTCTTTTTGCTTTTCTTTTTCTATAGGTTGTAGTTTTATTTTTGTAATTGACTATATTTTTTTAACTTTCTATT
>JALSLK010000030.1 GCA_026988355.1 Flavobacteriaceae bacterium | reverse complement strand
GGATTAGGATTTGCTGGAATTGCTATCAAAATTTGGGCGAAAAAAGATGGCGAATTTGATGGCACTTGTGCTGGTAAGAATATTAAAATGAAAGAAAGAGGCATTACCTGTGGTTGTGGTAATGAAAATGGATGTTCTACTAATTTAGATAACAAAACTACTCCGATTTTTGATATAAAATAATCATCGTGATTCTTGAATTATTATTTCTCCTAATTGTTCTAATTCAACTATTTTTTTATTTTTTGTTTGGGAGTTTTACATGTTCTAAATTTCAAAAACACACACCTCAAGACATTCCTATTTCTGTAATTATTTGCGCTAAAAATGAAGCGCATAACTTAGCCGATTTTTTACCAAGTATCTTACATCAAATTTATACCAATTTTGAAATTGTTTTAGTTAACGATCATTCGACAGATAAGACCTTAGAGCTCATGCTTTCTTTTAAAGGCAAATATAATTCTATTAAAGTAGTTAATTTGGTAAATGAGGATTCTACTGGAAACAAAAAACATGCTATCACTCAAGGAATTAAAGCTGCAACTTACGAACATCTTCTTTTTACAGATGCAGATTGCAAACCAAATTCGGAGTATTGGATTAAAGAAATGTCTGCGTTTTTTTCTAATGATAAATCTATTATTTTGGGTTATGGCGCTTATCAAAAAAAGAATACTTGGCTTAATAAACTCATTCGGTTTGAGACTTTACTCACAGCCATACAATATTTTTCGTATGCAAAAATTGGATTGCCATATATGGGCGTTGGAAGAAATCTTGCATATACCAAATCTCAATTTTATGCTGCAAATGGTTTTGCGAATCACAAACATATTAAATCTGGCGATGATGATTTATTTATCAATCAAGTAGCTACAAAAAAAAACACGGCTATTTGTTTTTCTTCAAAAAGTTTTACTGTTTCCAAACCAAATACTACTTTTAAGAAATGGATGCACCAAAAGAGAAGACATATTACAACTGCGACATCGTATAAACCAATTCATCAATTTTTATTAGGTTTGTTTTATAGCAGTCAATTATTATTTTGGTGTTTTGCTATTTTATTGAGTTTTACCTCAAAAAATTGGCAATTTATTGTACTTTTATTTTCGATACGAATAATAGTCCAATATCTTATTTTTGGATTTACTGCAAAAAAACTAAATGAAAAAGATTTATTTTCATATATTCCCTTTATGGAATTATTTTTGATTATAATTCAAATGTATTTATTTATCTTTAATCTGTTCCACAAACCTAAAACATGGTAAGTTACCTTCGTTAATTAACAACATACAAAATTGACAAAAAAAACTCTAGAAATAATAAATAAAGCTAAAAACGGCAACCAAAGTGCCTACAAAGCATTATTAAATATGTTTTGGAAAGACGTATACCTTTTTCTATTAATTAAAATAAATAATGAGGATGAAACGGAGGATATTACCATAAAGACTTTTGCAAAAGCTTTTGATAAATTACATACTTTTAATGAAAAGTACACGTTTAAAACTTGGTTAATTTCTATTTCGAAAAACATCTATATCGATCATCTTCGCAAGCAAAAAAAGACAACAATTTCCATTCATAAAAACGACGATTCCGTTTTTGACATTCAAGACGATACACCTTCTGTTGAGGATAAGATAATTACGGAACAAAATCTAGCAAAATTACTTGCTTATATAAAAAAATTAAAGCCTCATTATCAAGAAATTATTCATTTAAGATATTTTCAAGAAATGAGCTACAAAGAAATTGCAACCGAACTTAATGAACCTATGAACAATGTAAAAGTAAAATTATTAAGAGCTCGTAAATTATTGGCTGAGATTATTAAGACGTGATAAATTATGATAAAATCAAACAAACTAATTTTCTTACTTTTCTACTCTTTTTTTATACTTTATGCTTGTACAAAACAAGAGAAAAAAAATATCTCAAAAAACAAGAATCACATTAAAAAAGAAAGTCTTTTGCAAGAAAAAGTCCTTCCCCAAAAAAAATTAGATACTTTAAACAATAAAAATGTCGTTTCTTTTTTAACAGAATATGGCAAACAAAATTCTGAAACGAAGATTCGTCTTGAAACGAGACTTGGAAATATTACCATTAAATTATATAAAGACACTCCGTTACACAGAGCTAGTTTTATTTTTTTAACAAAAATAGGTTATTTTAATACAACCTGTTTTCATCGAGTTGTCCCAAATTTTATTGTGCAAGGAGGGAATTCAGAAAATGCTAAAACTGCTCAAATTCGCAATAAATACAAACATTATTTAATTCCGCCCGAATTCAAAAAAAATCACAAACATAAACGAGGCGCACTTGCAATAGCGAGAGATTGGGAAAATAACCCTCAAAAATTATCTATGCCTTTTGAATTTTATTTTATTCAAAATAAAAAAGGAGAACATCATCTTAACAATGAGCATACTGTTTTTGGTGAAGTTATCGAAGGCATGTCGGTAATTGATAAAATCATACAACAAGAAACTGATCGCGATGAATGGCCTTATGTCGATGTAAATATTACAACTTTTATAATTGAATAAATAATAACCTAGAAGTTAATCATTTGTTAAATATTTGGCATTCTCAATAAATTTTCGTTATATTGTATTTCATAAAAAAACATTGAAATGGGTAGACCTGCAACAAAACCAGGAAAATTGAAAGACGGATTTTATATTGAAATATTAAATAAAGGCGCAAAGAAAGGAATTAAATTATATAGAGATAGCGAAAAACAAATGTTGGACGCAATTGAAGAGTATCGAAAAACAAAAGATATTGTTGTTTTAGGAGAATCTAAAAATAACAAGTTTATTTCTAAGAGTAAAGTTATTAAATTAACTTAGATAGTATTAACCACTTAACAAAGCTTAAAATTTCATTTTAAGCTTTTTTTATGTCTCTTTATTAAAAAATAGTAATTATACCAACTCCACATCAAAATACGCTATAAATAGTTCAAATCTATTTAGCGCATTTTGAAATTGAATAGGTATTAATGGTATCTTTGCAAACTAAAAAATAGAAATGATCTTTACAGAAGAATTAAATCGCAGAAGAACCTTTGGTATTATTTCACATCCAGATGCTGGAAAAACAACACTTACCGAAAAATTACTACTTTTTGGTGGTGCTATTAATGAAGCTGGTGCTGTAAAAAATAATAAAATTAAAAAAGGGGCGACTTCCGATTTTATGGAAATTGAACGACAACGTGGTATTTCTGTTGCTACTTCGGTTTTAGCTTTTGAGTATAAAGGCATAAAAATTAACATTCTAGATACTCCTGGACATAAGGATTTTGCTGAGGATACTTTTAGAACTTTAACTGCCGTTGATAGTGTAATTGTTGTTCTTGATGTTGCAAAAGGTGTTGAGGAACAGACCGAAAAACTGGTTAAAGTATGTAGAATGCGAAAAATACCTATTATTGTCTTTATCAACAAATTAGATCGTGAAGGTAAAGACGCCTTTGATTTATTGGATGAAGTAGAACAAAAATTAGGTCTTACCGTAACTCCGCTTAGTTTTCCTATTGGAATGGGCTACGATTTTAAAGGTATTTATAATATTTGGGATAAAAAATTAAATCTTTTTGATGGCGATGTAAAACAAACCATTTCTAAAGGCATCGAATTTACCGATATTAGCAATCCAAAATTAGATGAAATTGTTGGTAATAAACATGCTAATGATCTTCGTGAAGAGTTAGAGTTAGTAACCGAAGTATATCCTAAATTTGACAAGAAAAAATACCTTAAAGGCGACTTACAACCTGTCTTTTTTGGTTCGGCTTTAAATAATTTTGGTGTTAAAGAATTATTAGATTGTTTTATTGATATTGCCCCAATTCCACAAGCTAAAATGGCAGATAATAGGCTAATTGAATCTAATGAAAATAAAATGACTGGTTTTGTTTTTAAAATTCATGCTAATATGGATCCGAAACACAGAGACAGATTGGCTTTTGTGAAAATTGTTTCTGGCACTTTTAAACGTAATACTAATTATTTACATGTTCGATTAAATAAAAAAATGAAATTCTCTTCTCCTAATGCTTTTTTTGCTGAGAAAAAAGAAATTGTTGACGAATCGTTTCCTGGAGATATTGTTGGTTTACACGATACTGGTAATTTTAAAATTGGAGATACTTTAACCGAAGGAGAAATTCTTAATTTTAAAGGAATTCCTAGTTTTTCTCCTGAGCATTTTAGATATATTAATAATGCAGATCCAATGAAATCCAAACAACTTGCCAAAGGTATCGACCAATTAATGGACGAAGGTGTTGCGCAATTGTTTATTTTAAACCTTAACGGAAGAAAAGTTATTGGTACTGTTGGCGCTTTACAATTTGAAGTAATTCAATATCGTTTAGAACACGAATATGGTGCAAAATGTAGCTACGAAAATTTGAATATGCATAAAGTTTGTTGGGTTGAACCTGAAGATCCTAAAAATAACGATTTCAAAGAATTTAGTAGAGTTAAACAACGTTATCTTGCAAAAGACAAAGATGAACAGTTGGTTTTTTTAGCAGATTCTGATTTTACCATACAAATGACACAAAGCAAATATCCTAGTGTAAAATTACATTTTACTAGTGAATTTTCGTAAATATAAATTTGTACATTTTCTATTATAATAAATTTGCAAACTAACGGATTAACATTCTCACATTGAATAAATCAATTCTACATAAAGAAGTACAAGAGTTTATCCAACAAAGCTTAGATACTAACCTTACGGAGTTAGTTCTAAAAGGTAGTCCGTTTAAAAATTGTAGCATACAAGAAATTGCTGTGCAAATTACCTCAAAAAAAAAGTGCAAAACAAAATTACCTACATGGTTTAAAACTCCGAATATTTATTATCCAAATAAATTAAATATAGAACAAACTTCTTCCGAAATTACTGCTAATTTTAAAGCTCTTTTAATTAATGGAAATTCTATTATTGACTTAACTGGTGGTTTTGGCGTGGATTGCTTTGCTTTTTCTAAACGTTTTAAGCATGTTACTCATTGTGAAATTAATAAAAACTTATCGAAAATTGTAAAACATAATTACAAACAATTAGCTCTAAACAATATTGAAATTATTGCGGATGATGGTTTATTATATCTCAACAAAAATAAAAAAAAATTCGATTGGATTTATGTAGACCCTTCTCGTAGAGACGATTTAAAAAAACGTGTTTTTTTACTTGAAGATTGCTTACCTAATCTTCCTAAAAATATTGATTTACTGTTTAATTTTTCAAATAATATATTAGTTAAAACGGCTCCCTTATTAGATATTAATGCTGCTATTAAGGAATTAAAATTTGTAAAAGAAATTCATATTATTGCTTTACATAATGATGTTAAAGAAGTTTTGTATGTTTTAGAAAAAGGCTTTAATAGTAAAATCTGTTATAAAACTATTAATTTGATTAAAGGTAAAAATCAAATTTTTACCTTTAATTTATCCAATACGGAAGCCACATACTCTTTACCTAAAAAATACCTTTTCGAACCTAACGCTTCTATTTTAAAGGCTGGTGCTTTCAATGAAATTGCTACTCAACTACATATCGAAAAGCTACATAAGCATTCTCATTTATATACTTCGGATAATTTACTTCAATTTCCTGGAAGACAATTTATTATTAAAAGCATTCATTCTTATCAAGCTAAAAAAATTGGTAAACTTATCGCTAATAATAAAGCCAATATTACCACACGAAATTTTCCTGAAACGGTTGCGAAAATTCGTAAAAAAACCAAATTGAAAGATGGCGGTAATTTATATCTATTTTTTACTACCAATTTGAATAATGATAAGGTTGTTATTTTTTGTGAGAAAGTTTTGCGATAAGTTTTATACCAACTCAACATCAAAATATTTCAAATCTATTTAGTGCATTTTGAAATTGAATTGGCATTACATTATTTTAAACACTCTGGTCATTATCTACGTTTTTTTTTCTCATTCTACTTCACTTAAAATCAAATTGGTGTAAATTATTAAGCGTAAAAAAACTCTAACGAAGTATTTATTTACTAGAGTTTTTTTTATTTTCTAAACGCTCTAATTGTTTTTTTGATAATCGATATGCAATCTCTCAATTCTGCTTCGGTCATTACCAACGGTGGTGCAAAACGGATGATGTTTCCATGTGTTGGCTTTGCTAGCAAACCGTTATCTCTTAGTTTTATACAAATATCCCAAGCGGTAGAACTCTCTTCGGTATCGTTTATTAAAATCGCATTTAATAAGCCTTTTCCTCTTACTAATTTTACCAAATCATTTTCTTTTGCAAATTCATTTAATTCTCTACGGAAAATTTGTCCTAATCGCTCTGCATTTTCTGCTAATCCTTCTTCTTTTACAACGGTTAATGCTGCCATTGCTACTGCTGCTGCTATTGGATTTCCTCCAAACGTAGAACCGTGTTGTCCTGGTTTTATTACATTCATTATGTGATTGTTTGCCAATACTGCAGATACTGGATATGCTCCTCCTGACATTGCTTTTCCTAATATTAATATATCTGGTTTTACATTTTCGTGATCTACGGCTAACAACTTTCCTGTTCTTGCTATTCCTGTTTGTACTTCATCTGCTATAAATAATACCTTGTATTTTTCACATAATGCCTTTGCTTTTGCTAAATATCCTTCTGATGGTACAAATACTCCTGCTTCTCCTTGTATTGGCTCTACTAAAAAACCTGCTACATTTTTAGTGTTTTTTAATACTTCTTCTAATGCTTCTAAATTATTATATGCAATTTTTATAAATCCTGGTGTATATGGTCCAAAACTTTTACGTGCATCTGCATCATTTGAAAATGAAATTATGGTTGTTGTTCTTCCATGAAAATTATTTTCACAAACAATAATTTTCGCTTCATTTGCATCTATATTGTTTACTTCATAAGCGTATTTTCTACATATTTTTATTGCTGTTTCTACTGCTTCTGCTCCTGTATTCATTGGCAATAATTTATCAAACCCAAAATATTCGGTAGCAAATTTTTCGTATTTTCCTAACATATCATTATAAAACGCACGTGAAGTCAAACTTAATGTTTTTGCCTGTTCTGTCATTGCATTTACAATCTTTGGATGGCAGTGTCCTTGATTTACCGCAGAGTATGCAGATAAAAAATCGTAGTACTTTTTACCTTCTACATCCCAAACAAATACACCTTTTCCTTTACTTAATACAACTGGTAATGGATGGTAATTATGTGCTCCAAATTTATCTTCTAAATCTATTGCTTGTTGTGATGTCATATTATCTGCTGCTATCATAATAATTAAATTTATTTTTTTTACAAAAGTAACTAAAAGTTTTTTTAGTTGTTGTTTTAATTCGCAAAAAAAAACTGCAAAAAATTGCAGCTTTTTGTTGTATTAGTTTAATACCAACTCAACATCAAAATATTTCAAATCTATTTAGCGCATTTTGAAATTGAATTGGTATTATATCTAATTTAGGTTATAAATTAAATTTCAATTTTACAAATACATATCTTCCCATAAATCCAAATTGTGATGTTCTTCTTGAATATGGAAATGATCCATTAGATTGACTTGCTAATCTATTATCGTCTGGATAAACGTCTAATAAATTAGTTGCTCCTACGGTTACACTTATTTCTTCGGACAAACGATTTGAGATTGACAAATCTGTTACTATTTTTGCTGCATAAACTGCATCTCCTTTAATGGTTGTATCTACTACGGTTGCGTTTCCTTGAAATTCATCTGGATCGGTTACAGATCCAAAATATACATTTCGTACCATAAATTTCCATGTATCGTTAGACAGTATATGCGACAAACTCACTTTTGTTCTTGGTTGTGCTACGGTTAAAAAGGCTTCTTCTTGTCCGTCGAAAAAATCCAAACTTAATCCTGCATCAACAATTTTTGTTGGTACATTTATCTTTAATATTTCTGTTTCTGATATGGTTCCTGCTAGATTATTATCTAAGTTAAAGTCGCTTATTATATCTTCAATTTTATATCTTGCTACGACATCAACTCCTCTATTTCTTGTATCTACTGCATTTGTAATAAATTGTGCTTTACTTGCTCTTGCTTCTGTAAATATTTCTGTTAATTCGGGATCTCCTCCATCATCAAATTTTCCTGAAAGTCCTATTCTGTCTTTTATTGTTATTTGATATGCGTCTACTGTAACGGAAAAATTATCCATTTTTGCTGTTACTCCAAAACTTATACTTTCTGATGTTTCTTCTTTTAATTTCTCTATTCCTAATAAATTTGCTAATTTACTTTCGCTTGTAAATAGTCCTACTTCTTCGGCTGCTCCTCCTGCATTAAAAATAGTACTGCTTCGTTCAAAATATTGTTGGTGTAATGATGGTGCTTTAAAACCTGTACTATATGCTCCTCTAACATTTATTTGATCGGTTACTTTAAATCTTGCAGATGCTTTATAGTTAAATGTTTCTCCAAAATCGGAATAACTTTCGTATCTCGCTGCCATATTTACCATCAATTCTTCCATTATATCTGCTTCTACATCTATATATCCTCCTATACTATTTCTTAGTTTATCTGTTGCATTTTGCGGTGTAAACCCTGCATATACTTGCGATGCTCCTGGCAACAATTCGCCTAACGCATTGGTTGCTCCTCCTACTCCATTAATTGTTGGTAATCCATTATTATCATAAGTTGTATACGATTTTTCTTCGCCTTCAAAAACTTGATAATGATCTACTCTATATTCTGCTCCAAATGCTACATTTAATCCTTCTAATGTATCTTCAAAAAGACGATATACATCTAAATTTGTAGTATTTTGACTAAATTTAAACGATCCTGCATCGAATGTTTCTGGCGACGATGATCCTAGACTTGCATTGGTTGATTCTACGACTGTAAATGCAAATGAGTTGGATCCTGATGTATTAGAAAAATCGATATTCCATCCACTATCTGATTCGCCTTTAATACCTATTGCGATAGATTTATCAAGTATATCGGATTGTATTCCTGGCAAAAATCCATTTGGATTGGATGCTACATTTGCTTTTGGTCTCCAAGGTTCTCTTAAGAATCCGTATGCTAATCCTTGTCGGTATGATATTCCTCCAAACGAATAGAACGCTGCATTATCTGATACTGGTAGTGATAAATTGGTAAAAAATTTCCCTTCTCTCAATTTAGAAGTTCCTACTTTAAATCTAAAATCTTCTCTTGTTTGTCCTCTTTCCAAAAATTGCGCATCATCTAAATCTTCGTAACTTGCAAACTCTCCTATCCCTCCATCTGGCAACAAGTTTCTTAATGTTACTAAATTGTTTGGCACATTTAAGTTTCCGTTTACATCTGTTGTTAAATTTAATCCTGCTATGGTTATTTTATCTGCTGCACTAATATATTCTGTTCCTAATAATGCTACTCCTGTTTGATAATCTGCTGCTGTCATACTGGATATTGGCATACCTGTACTTGTTGTATATGCATTTTCTACTGCATTTGCTATATCGTAAATTTGTTCTAAATTACTTGCATTTCTCAATGCTGGGTTTCTTGTTGCTACTGATCCTGTAAAATTTATAAATCCGCCATTTTCTCCTATATCTAATCCATAATTTGCATCTATTTGTATTTTTTCGCCATCCATTCCTCCTTCTTGGTGTTTACTTTTCGAGGATATATTTGCTCCTGTTGTAAGCGATAAGTCTAATTTATAAGTTGCTTTCTTTAATACTATATTTATTATTCCTGCAATAGCATCCGATCCGTATTGTGCTGCTGCACCATCTCGTAATATTTCTATTCGTTCTATTGCTGCCATTGGTATTGCATTCAAATCTGTTCCGACACTTCCTGCGCCTACGGTTCCGTTTACATTTATTAACGACGAATTGTGTCTTCTTTTTCCATTTATTAATACCAACACTTCGTCTGGTCCTAAACCTCTTAACGATGCTGGATCTACATGATCTGTTCCGTCGGAAACGGTTTGTGTTTGCGATGTAAATGATGGTGCTATATAATTTAATATTTCGTTAAGTGATGTTTGGGCACTTATTCCTTTCATACTCGAAATATTAATCACATCAACTGGTACTGCCGAATCTACTGCTGTCCTACTTGGATTTCTTGATCCTATAACCACTACTTCATCTAAAGCGTTTCCTTCTGTCATTACAATATCTACAGTGGTTGAACCATCCATTACTTTTGCATGTGACTCGTATCCTACGGAAGTAAATTCTACAATATCTCCATAGGTTACTGTCATGGTATATTTTCCATCAAAATCGGTTATTGTTCCGCCTTCCGACCCTATAATTCGCACATAAATTCCTGGTAATGGCAAATTTTCTTTATCTTTTACAGTTCCTGATATTTTATATTGTGCCATTATTACAATAGATGACATGAAACTGATAAACAGTAGTATAATTCTTGTTCTCATAGATTAACTAAATTTTAAATTGTAAGACGGCAAATATAACTCTTATTTTTTATTCTAAAAAAGAATACTTTTTAACCTGTATTCGATTTAAAATTTGTTTACAGTTTATATGATTTTTTTTTATAGATATCTACAAATTTTTAAACGAATATCTGGATATTTGATGTTTTTTGTTAAAGTCTTAAGAGGTAAATTTATCAAACTCAAAGGAAAATCAAATCTCTCTATTTATTTAATTTCTATAATTTCGGGTTTAGATCGAATTCAGGTTTTTAGTAAAAATTTCGTTATATTTTGTATTCGTTTTGGGATGTTTTTACTTTTCTAAACATAAAATAAAATCCAACTAACACCATTGGTATGGATAATAATTGCCCTGTATTTAATACTCCAACCCAATCTTCGCGATTTTCTATTTGTGCTTCTTTAAAAAATTCGATACCAAATCGAACTGACCATAATAACACCATGAATAAACCAAATATATATCCTTTTTTATTTTTCTTATCTGTTTTCCAGTATACAAACCACAATACTAAAAATACGATTAAATAACTTCCCGATTCAAATAATTGTGTTGGGTAACGAAATGGCACATCTGCTAAATATTGCTTAAATCTCGGACTATTTTCTATTAAATCATACGCTTTTTCTGCTGTTTTTGCTTTTGTAATATACATTGCTTCGTAGGCACTGTACTTATCTCTTATAAATTGAAATCCAAAATTTGAGTTGGTTATTTTTCCTACAATCTCAGAATTCATTAAATTTCCTATTCGTACAAATATTGCTCCACTCGCAACTGGTATTACAATACGATCCAATATCCACATTAACGATTTGTATTTGTATTTTCTAATATAAAAATACATGGCTAAAATAATTCCTATGGCAGCTCCGTGACTTGCTAATCCTCTAAATCCTATAAATTCATACCCTTCTATTATTCCAAATAACATGGATTCTTTTGGATTCTTACTTATGGGCAGTAGAATTTCTAATAGGTGATTCTGATAATAATCCCAACTGTAAAAAAACACTTCTCCTAACCTTGCTCCAATTATTGTAGCTATTACAACATACATAAATAATGGTTCTATGTAGTCTACATTTACTTTGTCGTTTTTATAAATTTTCTTAAGAAGATGTGCTCCTAGTATAAATGCTACAACAAACATTAATCCGTAATATCGTACTGAAACTCCAAAAATATTAACTATTTCTGGTGATGGATTCCATGTTATTCCTAATTGTATCATATTTTAATCTTTATTTTAATCCGTTTCTATTTTATTACAAATATAATTTTATTTATTCGATGTAATTTTTTAACTGCGTAATTATTTTATTTTTTGCTTGTTCTCGATACTTTTTTTACTCTTTTTTCTTAAATAAACACTCGAATTGACGCTTTTTTTTATTTTCTATTATGGTACTGGATCATAGCCACTTTTCCCCCAAGGATGGCAACTAAAAATTCGTTTTATTGCCAATCCGCCTCCTTTAAACAATCCATATTTTTTTAATGCTTCGGCTGAATAATGTGAACATGTTGGCTCAAATCTACAGCTTGCTGGCGTATATGGCGATATTGCTACTTGATAAAATCGAATTAGTACTAAAAATGGATATGTTATTATTTTTTTTATGATTTATTTTTTTAATCGTAAAGTCCTTAGTTTTTATACATAAACTTTTACATTCTTTTTTTTGATTTTATTTTCAAATTGAAAATGTTGTCCCTTCTCTATTATCTTTTAATTGGATGCCTTTTTCTAATAATTTATCTCTTATTTCGTCTGACAATGCATAATTTTTATTTTCTTTTGCTTCTTTTCTTAATTGGATTAATAATTCTACTACTCCTGTTAATTTATCGGAATCATCGTTTGTTTGCAAACTACTTGTTAATCCTAAAACTTCATACGTAAATACTTTGATCGTTTCTGCTAATATTTCTAAGTCTTGTTTTGTGATACTTTCTTTTTTATCTTTTATTAGATTTATATATTTTACGGCTTCAAATAGATGTGCTATTAATATTGGTGTATTAAAATCATCATTCATCGCATCGTAACATTTTTGTTTCCAAGCTTCGATATTTATTGTACTACTTGATGTACTTTCTAATTTATTTAGATTTTTTATTGCTTCCATTAATCGATTATAGCCTTTTTCGGAAGCTAATAATGCTTCATTCGACAAATCTAATATACTCGAGTAATGTGCTTGCATCATAAAAAACCGTGTTACACTTGGAGAAAATGCTTTGGACAAAATGTCATTATTTCCTGTATATATTTCTTGTGGTAAGATGTGATTTCCTGTAGATTTTGACATCTTTTTCCCGTTGAGGTTTAGCATATTTGTATGCATCCAATATTTTACTGGCGCTTTGTGATTACATGCTTCTGATTGTGCTATTTCACATTCGTGGTGCGGAAATTTCAAATCCATTCCTCCTCCATGAATATCAAATTGCTCTCCCAGATATTTTGTACTCATTACGGTACATTCTAAGTGCCATCCTGGAAACCCTTGTGACCATGGTGAGTTCCATCGCTGAATATGTTCTGGTTCTGCTCGTTTCCATAAGGCAAAATCTTGTGGATTTTTTTTATCCGATTGTCCTTCTAATACTCTTGTATTTTCGATAGAGTCTTCTATTTTTCTTTTGGATAAAATCCCGTAATTATTGGTTTCGTTATATTTTAACACGTCAAAATACACAGAACCGTTTACTATATATGCTAATCCTGCATCTAATATTTGTTGTACTGCTTCAATTTGCTCTACAATATGTCCTGTTGCTGTTGGTTCTATACTTGGTGGTAATAGGTTGTATTTTTGTAAAATTTTATGAAAATCAACGGTGTACTTTTGTACAATTTCCATTGGTTCTAATTTTTCTAATCGTGCCTTTGTGGAAATTTTATCTTCGGATGCATCGTCTGTTAAATGTCCTGCATCTGTTATATTTCGTACATATCGTACTTTATATCCTATATGTAACAAGTAACGATATATCATATCAAAACTCATAAATGTTCTTACATTTCCAACATGTACATTACTGTATACTGTTGGTCCACACACATACATTCCTACAAATCCTTTCGTTATTGATTTAAACAATTCTTTTTTTCCTGTAAGTGTATTTTGAATTTTTAATGGCTGCATTGTCATATTTAATTAATAGAGCCAAAGATAGTATATAGATTTTAGATTTTAGATTTTTTATATTAAAAACCTCTGCAATTTTTCAATTACTGAGGTTTTTTTATTTTTTCTCGATTTAATTCGTTCTAATCTTACTATAATTAACGTTCATATTAAAATCTGTATTTTTTGGTACTCTTATAATAAGTTTGGTTCTCACTTTTGTTTCCTTTCTATTTTTTAATATTTCTTTTATTTTTTTATGCCTTTTTTTTATTTTTTGGCTTTTATTTTTAGATTTTTTCATTGCCTCTTTTGCTCTTTTTAATGCTTCCTTTACTCTTCTCTTGGCTGCTTTGGCTCTCTTTTTTGATGCTTCTTCTCTTTTGTTAACTAATTTAACTCTATTTGCTACTGCTTTTTCTCTATTTTTTAAAGCTAATTCTAAAGCTTTTTCTCTTAGCTTAATAAAATTATCTTTATTTGCTTCTTGCCATTCTTGCAAATATTTTTGATTTTCTTTTAATTTTTCAAAATCAAATTCGTTAATTATTTTACTTAATGAATCTAATTCTGCCCCAAAATTATAGGTGTAAATTTTATTAAATGTACTATCGTTTAAAATCTCCTCGAAATTTATTTCTGGAAAAGAAAAATTCATGGAGTCTAAAACTCCCAAACTTTCAATCGAGATTTCTGGCATTTCTACCACAAATGCATCCAAATCTATATCATTTACATAGCCTATAAGTTCTGGAAAACGATTTTTAGATTTTGATATTATTGTTATACCATCCTTTTCCTTTGTCAAATCTATTTCCCATGTATCAAAATAAGTTTGCGCTACTTCTTTTGACACTCCTTTTACTGTCATTACTGCATCTACCTGTACCTTATCTTTGCTCCACTCTACTATTTCTATGTCTGCATAATTTGCTATTAAGGACACATCTATTCCTTTTTTTATCGTAATCTCTTTTGAAAATTTATTTTCAAATTTTTGTGCATAACTTAGCATTGTAAAAAATGCTAGAAAAACACCTATATTATATTTTAGTTTTCTCATTTTTTGTATTTTTAATCGTTTGTAATTGTTCTTTTAATTGCAATAATAGTTGCAACCTAATTTGTAAATTATCTATTAATGCATTAATAGATACTTCGTTAATTTTATCGATATTTAATTGTGCACTTTCTTTTTTGTATTGCGCTGTTAGCTGTTCTAACTTTGTGAAATATTTTTCTAATATTTGTTTATTCTCTCTCGTTCTTTTTATTTTTGATAGCTCAAATTTTATTGCATTATTATAATAGTTTTCTATTTTCTGTAATTCTGGCGAGAGACTTCCTAAGGTTTGTTTTTTCTGATTTACATCTTCTTTTACATTTAATTTTGTGAATAAAATCGAAAAACTTATTAGCAATAAAAATACCGCTGCTATTTTCAAAAAAATATTTTTTCTTTGCTGTTTTTTGTGCAATTCTTTTTGCAATTTTATTTTAAATCTACTTCTATGATTCGTTGGCAAGTCCTCTTTTGTATTTTTATAATCGGCTGCTATTATTTTTTTAATATCCTTTTGCATAATTGTAATTATTTAAAAGCTTTTTTAATTTATTTTTTCCTCTTAGAAGTTGCGTTCTCGATGCAACATTGCTTATTTTTAATATTTCTGATATTTCTTGATGATCGTAACCTTCTAGTAAAAACAACTGTAATACCGTTTTGTATTTTGTTGGCAACTCGTTTATCTTTTTAATAATTTCGTTTACCGAAATTGTTTTGTTTAGTTCCCATTGTATTGGTTCGCTTGATAAATTAATTACCTTAGCATCTATAGAGATTACTTCTATTTTTCTCTTTTTTAGATAGTCTATCGACTGATTTATTACTATTCTTTTTAACCATGCTCCAAAAGTTACTTGTGCATCAAACATTTCTATTTTTTTAAATGCTTTTAGAAATGCTTCTTGTACTACATCTTCTGCTACATCTGTTTTTTGTACATATTTTAATGCGATGTTATACATTGCTTTTACATATAAATCATACAATTGCATTTGCGCTTTTGCATCTTTTTTTTTACACGCATTTATTAATTTACTATGAATCTGCATTCTGCTAGTTTGGTTATCTTAAATACGATAAAAATTATTTAATGTTACAATTATCTATAAAAATTATTTCGTTTATCTTTACACTAATGCAAACTAATAAAAAAAATAAATCTACTTTAACCGAAGTTGCTGGTATTAAACGACCAAATACTACTAGTAATGTTTCTATTCGTAAAATAAAATTAAACCGAAGAAAACAGCCTTCCTCTAAGGAGTTTATTTCTTCTATTTTAAATGGGAATATTACTTTTTTAAGTAAAGCAATTACTTTAGTTGAAAGTACAAACGCTAAACATCAAAAAAAAGCAAGTAAAATTATCAATGCATGTTTGCCTCATGCTAATAACTCTATTCGTATTGGTATTACTGGTGTTCCTGGTGTTGGCAAGAGTACTTTTATTGAAACTTTTGGCACGCACCTTACTAATCTTGGTAAAAAAGTTGCTGTTTTAGCAATTGATCCAAGCAGTTCGGTTAATAATGGTAGTATTTTAGGCGATAAAACTCGTATGGGAAAACTAGTTAAAGATGCTAATGTCTTTATTAGACCTTCTCCTTCTAGTAATTCGCTTGGTGGAGTTGCTCGTAAAACTCGAGAAACTATTATTTTATGTGAAGCTGCTGGTTTTGATACCATTATTATTGAAACTGTTGGTGTTGGACAAAGCGAGACTGCTGTCCATAGTATGGTTGATTTTTTCTTATTATTAAAATTGGCTGGTGCTGGTGATGAATTGCAAGGTATTAAACGTGGTATTATTGAAATGGCTGATGCTATTGTTATTAATAAAGCGGATAGTAATAACGAAAATGCTGCTAAATTGGCTAAATCTGAATTTATTAGAGCTTTACACTTATATCCTTTAAAAGAAAGTAATTGGAGTCCAAAAGTCACCACTTGTAGTGCTTTACACAATATTGGAATCCATTCTGTTTGGCAAATTGTTTCGGATTATCTGACTCTTACCAAAGAAAATCTTTTTTTTGATAAAAAACGAGCGAAACAAAATGAATTTTGGCTTTTAGAAACCATCAATCAACGTTTATTAGATCATTTTTATAGGAATAAAAAAATTAAAAAAAATTTACATATTGAATTAGATAAAATTAATGCTTCTATAACCTCGCCTTTCGATGCTGCTAATAGATTACTTCGCGATTATTTTGACCAATCATAAAGTTATAATAAATATATTTTTATGTAACTTTTCCTTTATTTTTTCTACTTATCTAATAAAAACATCTCTTTTTATTTTCACTTTTATTAAAATTAAATGTCTAAAAAAATCGCAAAACATATTATTTCTAATGATGATTTAGAAGCCATCAAACAAGCAAAATCTAGCATGCAAGATACTGGTTTTGTTATGCAAAGTCTTGATAAAGTTGGGAATTTTATTGAGGCTGGAATAAATCGTATTCCAAAAAAAACGCAAAAATGGTTGCAGAATATGGTTAATCATATATTATTAAAAACTCTAAAAGCAAACCTCTTAACCTTACAGAAAGGCAAAGAATTTAAAAAGCCTTCTAATAAAACGTATAAAACGCTAATTACTTCTTCTGGTATTGCTAGTGGTCTTTTTGGTTCTACTACTGGTGTCGGCACTGTTATTTTTACTTCTGAAATGGCCTTATCGACTAAATTTATTATGCGTTCTATTATGGACATTGCTCGTAGTCATGGTGAAGACTTACATGATATTGACACGCAACTTGCCTGCTTACAAGTCTTTGCTTTTGGTAATTCTTCTAAAGACAACGATGGTTTAGAAACCAGTTATTACACTACACGTATTGCTATGAACTCAACTATTAAAGAGGCTACTAAATTTGCTACACAATACAGTTTAAAAGATTTGAGTAAAACTCTAGTTTCTAGTACTAATCCTTTACTTAAATTATTAGGAACAATTGCTGGTCGTTTTAGCGTCCAAGTTTCCGAAAAATTTATTGCCCAAGCTATCCCTATTGTTGGTGCTGTTGGTGGAGGCACCTTAAATTATGCTTTTATCAATCATTTTCAAAAAATCGCTGAAGCTCATTTTACCATTCGTAAATTAGAACGTAAATACGGTAGTGAGATTGTAATGAATATTTATGAAAAATTGAATTTTGCTAAGAACACGAATTTATAATTCAATTAAACACCCATTTGATTTTAACTTGAGTTCAGCCTAAACTTGTAATCAACATTTTTTAATCTTTTTCTTAGACGAGGCATGACTTTGAAGGACTACTTTTAGTTTGAAAAGACATAACGAAGTATTATACCAACTCAACATCAAAATACGCTATAAATTATTTATCTTTTCACGGTTTTACTGCACTTTAAATTTAAACCATAGCTATATTTCAAGATTGTAAAACATAAAAATAGTTCAAATCTATTTAGCGCATTTCAAAATTGAATTG
>JALSLK010000029.1 GCA_026988355.1 Flavobacteriaceae bacterium | reverse complement strand
ATTAAAAATAAGTAAAATACAGCTAAATAAAATATTTTTTTTACATTTTAATTTAATTCATTGATTATGAGTTTGTTAAAAAGTGCATTTTATCATTCTGTCTGCGCCAAAAATATCTTGTTTAAGTTCCGTACGATTAAATCCTTTATTTTTAAGTAAATTAATGGTTTCTTTTCCTAGGTATTGATTTATTTCTAAATAAAGTGTACCAGTTGCACGAAGATGTTTTAAAGCAAAATTTGCAATTGCATTGTAAAACAATAAGGGATTTTTATCTGTAACAAATAATGCTAAATGCGGTTCGTTATCTAATACATTTTTTTGAATTTCTTTTTTTTCTAATTCACGAATATAAGGAGGGTTACTTACAATAATGTCAAATTTTGAATTTAACTTATTCGATATTGGATGCAAGATGTTTTCAGTAACAAATTGCACATTTACTTCGTTTATTTGTGCGTTTTTTTTTGCAATTTGTAAAGCACTTTCAGAAACATCTAAAGCTGTAACTTGTATATTTGCTATTTTTTTTGCTAACGAAATAGCAATGCATCCAGAGCCTGTACCAATATCTATAAGGTTAATTTGTTTGGAATTTTCTATATAATCAGTACAAATCCAATGTACCAATTCTTCGGTTTCTGGTCTTGGAATTAATACGGATTCATTTACTTCAAAATACAATCCAAAAAATTCGGTATTTCCAAGGATGTATTGAATTGGTTTTTGCTTGACTAGCGCATTAATTGCCTCATGAAATTTAGGACTAATGTCGATATCGTTATCTATATTTAAAGCAATGTCGACACGTTTTAAATTCAAAATCGATTCTACCAATAGATAAAAGAAACTTTCAATTTCTGTATTTGGATAAATAGCATTTAATTCTGATAAAAATGTTCGTTTTAGTTGTCTTAAAGTCATACTTTTAAATCTTTTAACATCCACATATTACAAGAATAATGACTCGTGTTGCCTAGCGGTTTTTTAATTTGAATAAATCTATTTTTACGATATAAATTAATTGCAGCATGCATCTCTGGAAATGTTTCTAAATAACATTTTTCATATCCTGACTTTATAGCAAAATCAATACTTTTGGTAACTAATAGTTGCCCTATATTTTTTCCTCTAGATTTTGGTAATAAATACATTTTTTGCAATTCGCAAATAGTAGTATCTCCATTTTTTAATTGGTTTATACCACAGCCACCTACTACTTCATTATGGAGTAAAGCAACATAATAAATTGCATTTTTTGTTTGGTATGCATCATACATTGCATCCGTTTCCTTATCGTAAAATGCCGTACCTTTGATGTTGTAATTTAATTCTGTTAAAACAGATTTAATAACATGCGATATACGCTTATTATCCTTAGGAAGTATTTCTCTTATTTCTACATTATCTGCATTGTCATTAATCATATTGTGGTATTTTTACGCCATAAAAATACTAAAATTAACCTAATGCGATTATTTATTTCTGTTTTTATATTTAGTTCGATTCTATGTAGCTGTACAGTTACAGAAAAACCCGAGTTTATACGTGTAAAATCAGTAGAGGTTGTAGAAACTTCGCTTGAGAATTTCACTTTAGAGGCAACAGTAGTGTTTTTAAATAAGAACGATGTAGGCGGAACATTACAAGCAAAAGATTTTCATGTTTTTATAGATAGTATAGACGTTGCAACAATACAATCTATACCATTTGATGTTCCAAAAAGAATGGAGTTTGAAATTCCATTTAGAGCAACTGTGCCATTTAAAAAAGTATTTAATGCGAACAAACAAAATTGGTTAGGCAATGTTTTAAATGCCATTTCAAAAAAAAGCATTACAGTTATTTGTAAAGGAAATATTAGATATAAATTAGGTACTTTTCATTACGACTATCCAATTATATACGAACAGCAAATTTCATTAAAATAATTATGATTTATATTCTTTTAAGTATATTATTAAATGCATCTCTATTTTTAATTTTTAGGTTATTTGTTCAATTTAAAATTGATACTTTTCAAGCCATTGTGTTTAATTATTTTTTTGCATTTGTGGTTGCATATTTTTCTTCGGATATTCATTTTTCATATCTAGAAACACCAAAGCAAGATTGGTTTTTTGGAGCGTTATTTTTAGGCTTTTTATTTATATCGCTATTTTACACTACTGGTTTAACAGCTCAAAAATTAGGACTATCTGTTGTGGCAGTAGCAGGAAAAATGAGTGTTGTAATTCCTGTTTTATTTGGTGTAATTGTGTATAACGAGAGTAGTGCTACGATTAAAATTATTGGTATTTTTTTGGCAATAATTGCCGTTTATTTTACATCGGTTAAACAAAATATTGCGATTAAAGAATCTTATATTCATTTGCCAATACTGTTATTTTTTGGTTCTGGTATTTTAGATACGATACTTAAATATATTGAAAAAAATTACGTCTCTACATCCGAAATTTCTGTATATTTATCTACTATTTTTTTAACTGCTGGTATACTGGGGTTTTTAAGTGTATTATTTTTAGTATTTTTTAAAAATCAAAAATTAAAATGGAAAAATTTTATTGCTGGTATTGTGCTTGGAGTTCCTAATTATTTTGCAATGTATTTTTTGTTGAAAGCACTCCAAACAGAAGGCTTAGAAAGTTCTACCATTTTTTCTATTAATAATGTTTCTATAGTGTTAATTTCTACTCTGTTAGGATTGTTTGTTTTTAAAGAAGGATTGTCAAAAAATAATATTTTTGGAATTGCTTTGGCTATTATTTCCATAGTTTTAATAACTTTATCCATATAATGATAATTTGTGGAAGAAATTAAAGATACATACAGAACCATAGAGAGGTCTTTTGAAGGCGAAGTATATAAAGCGAAAGGAAGTAAATTTATAGGTTATACTTTTTTTGTAGAAAATGAAAATAATATTGAAAAATATATAAAACAATTAAAATCAAAGCATCATAAAGCAAGGCATTGGTGTTATGCTTGGCGTTTAGGAACCGAAAAAATGCGTTTTAGAGTAAATGATGATGGCGAACCAAATAATAGTGCAGGCCAACCAATTTATGGTCAAATTCTGTCAAAGGATGTTACTAATATTCTAATTATTGTTGTGCGTTACTTTGGCGGAACAAAATTAGGTGTTGGAGGCTTAATTTCTGCATATAAGATTGCGGCACAATTTGTGTTAGATAAAAGTATAATCATTAGTAAAACTATAAATTTAGAATATAATATATCTTTTGAATACAAAGATTTAGATAAAGTTTTACGGATTATAAGAGAAAATAAGATGGATATTTTGTCTCAAAAAATGGAATATAATTGTGAATTTGTAATTTCTGTACGAAAAAATAATGCAAAAAAAGCAAGGTTCGCTTTAGATAATTTGAGATGTATTCAATTTAACGAAAATTAAAATATTGTAAATCAGACATATAAGATTTTGATTAAAATTATATTTTTCATACATTTGCAAGGCTAAAAATTAAAGGAATGGATGAGTTAGAAAAAGAAATAGAAGCATTAATTGCATCTAAGAAAAACAAAGAGAATAAATTACCTACAAAATTAGAAGATAGTAAATTATCTAAAGAAGAAAGTAAAAGTAAATTTTCTAAAAAAGATGATATATTAGAGTCTATTGATGATATTATTGCTAATGCAGAAAAAAATGCAAAAAAGGCTAAAGAAAGAATTAAAAATAATTCGATTGATAATGAAAGCATTAAGAATATTTTTTTAAAAAAGAATACTGCTGCTGATATTTCTAAAACGGACTCCTCTAAACCAGAAACTTCTCCAGAAAAAAAAGAAAATTACTTGTTGGTTCCTAAAGTAGAAAAAAAGAATGTTGTTACTGAAAAGATAAATAATATATTAAGTGAAGAATCGAAAGGTTCCGATAAATTTATTTCCAAACGAGATATTATAGGGCATCTTCGTTTGGCAAAAACGGGACATAAAAGTTGGATGGCTAATGTGCAAATTTTAATACGAAGTGGTAATATTGATGAAGCAAAATCTTTAATACCAGTAAACTTTACTTCTTGTAAATTTGGAGAATGGTACTATGGCGAAGGACAAATGCTATCTCATATTGAAGAATATCAAAATTTAGAAATGCCACATCAAAAGATTCATGATGTTTATCTTCAAATATTTAATTTATATAAAACAAAAATTGAAGGTTCTCTCTTTAATAGTGAGAAAAAACAAAAAAAAGAAAGAGAAAGAAAAGCAATATCTTTAAAAAAATCATTAAGTAGCTTTGCAGATATTTTATTTAAAAATTTACTTCTATTAGAAGATCGAGTTAAAAAATTTAATGACGAAGAAATGAATGATTTAAATGTTTTTTAACATCTAATGAGATTAATTGGGAACTTTATTTTTTCTCAAAAAATTGTACTATATTTTTTGGAGCTCTTATAGGTCTATTTCTTTTCATATCAATAAAAACGAGAGATGTAAAGCCAGTTGTAAGTAATTCTTTTTGTTCGTTATAGATTTCAAAATTAAATTCGATTCTAACACTAGGCTTTTTAGTGACTTTTGTGATAATCGTTAATAAATCATCATATTTTGCTGGTTTATGATAGTTTACTTCCAACTTTAAGACTGGCAGCATAATGCCATCTTCTTCTAATTTTTTATAAGAAATTCCTAATTTTCGCAACCATTCTACACGAGCAACTTCAAAATATTGTGCGTAGTTACCATAATATACATATCCCATTTGATCTGTTTCTCCATAACGTACTCTAATTTGTGTCTTGTCTATTTGCATCGTATTGTTTTAGAATTCATAAATTAATAACCCACTTCTTAATTTAGGCAAAATATAGGTTGATTTTGGTGGCATTTTAAGACCATTATCCGCTATATTTTTTAATTGCTCTACAGATATTGGATACAATCCAAATGCAATCTTAAAATTACCATTATAAACTTGTTCTTTTAGGTATTTTTGTCCTTTATTACAACTAACATATACGATTCTTTTATCTTTTCGTATATTTTTAATATCTAATATTTTCTTTAATATATACTTGTGTAATATATGTGTATCTAATTGATGTACAGTGTTTTTAAACTCCGTAATTGCTATTTTAAATGTAAGTAAATAAACTTCATTTTCTATATACATACTAAAATTACGTGCTTGTGTTGGTTTGTAATAACTTTCTTGTAATTTGGTTATTATAAAATCCTCTTTTAGTTGGTTTAAGAAATTTTCTTTGGATAATCCGTTTACATCTTTTACCAATCTATTGAATTCGGAAATTTGTAAATTACTTTCAGAAATTAAATAACTTAAATAAAAATTATACGCTTCAAGTCCAGTATGATTCGTATTTTCTTTTTGCATTGCTTTTGCTAGTCTGTATGATGATGCAGAACGATGATGACCATCGGCAATATATAATGCGTTTATTTTTTTAAATTCCATTGTAATTTGTTCGATATCTTTTTTTTTGTCTACGATCCAAAGTAAATGTGTTTGATTATTTTTTGTTGTGAATTCATATTCTGCTCTTTTGGTTTGGTATTTATTTAAAATGGAATCGATATTTTTATTATCTGGATAGGTAAGTAGTACAGGTTCTGCATTAAATCCTGTGGCTTTTAAATAATTTTTAAAGAGAATTTCTCGTTTTTTTAATGTTTTTTCATGTTTTCGAATAACATTATTTTTATAATCAGCAGTACTTGTGGCAGCAATGATTCCTATAAAGCTATTATTTGGTGTAATTTTTTTATAAATATAATAGACTTCACTTTCTTCTTTTATGTACGTATGTTTGTCTTTAAACTCGATATATTTATTTCTAATTGCCTCAAATCGTTCTGTATTGCTTACTTCTTCTTTACTAGAATAACTTGGACTAATAATATGTAAAAAGGAAAAAGGGTTGAAGTCTAATTGTGCTCCTAACTCTGTTGGCGAATATGCATGATAAGAGCGCGACGAAACTAAAGCTACCTTATCTCGTGTTGCTCGTACTGCTCTAAATGGTTTTATTGTTGCCATTAATATTATTCTCCTACTACTATACTAAGTTCATTTTATTTATTACCTTTTTATAGATTGTAAATAATAGACTTTGTTTATTTTAATAATGTTATTATTTGACTTGCTAATTCGCTACCAATTCTATCTTGTGCTTCGTTTGTCGCTGCTCCTATATGTGGGCTTAGGGATACATTCCGATTCATAAGTACTTGAACTGCTGGTGTTGGTTCGTTTTCAAACGTATCTACTGCTGCATAGGCAACTTTTCCACTTTCAAGTGCGCTTACAAGCTCTACTTCGTTAACAACACCACCTCGCGCAGCATTTACAAGACCTACACCATCTTTCATGGCATCAAACTCTGCTTTATCTATTACATAATTCTCTTGTGAAGGCACATGAAGTGTAATAAAATCTGCTTGTTTTAATACTTCTTCTTTAGAAATTGTTTTGATAGAAAAATTTACTGTTTGTCCATCGTAAAAATCCAATTCTAAATTTGTTTCATCCAAATATGGATCGTATGCAATAACTTTCATACCAACACCTAAAGCAACTTTTGCAGTAGCTTGTCCGATGCGTCCAAAACCAAAAACACCTAGAGTCTTTCCTTTTAATTCTTTTCCTTTGGCGTATGCTTTTTTCAAATCTTTAAATTTGGTATCTCCTTCTAATGGCATATTTCTATTTGCATCGTATAAGAAACGAACCATTCCAAATAAATGTC
Organism: Flavobacteriaceae bacterium; assembly: GCA_026988355.1. GTDB lineage: Bacteria > Bacteroidota > Bacteroidia > Flavobacteriales > Flavobacteriaceae > S010-17. Next base: position 10,511 of record JALSLK010000029.1, on the reverse strand, counting down.
CAAAAACTAATTCGGCAACCGAATGTGAGGATGCTGCAGGCGTATTTATTACATGTAATCCTTGTTCTCTAGCATAGTCAACATCAATATTATCCATCCCAACACCACCACGACCAATTAGTTTAATACTTGGACATGCATCGATTAATTCGGTGCGTACTTGTGTTGCACTTCTAACTAAAATTGCATCAATGTTATGTTTATTTATATAGTCCTCTAATTGTCCTTGTGCTACTTTGGTAGTAATTACCTCAAATCCTGCATTTTCTAATGTGTCAATTCCTATTTGTGCTATTCCGTCGTTTGCTAATACTTTCATTTTGTTTGTTTTTGTTTTCTATCTTTTTTTACCTTAAGGGAAGAAAAAGTAATATGGTTATTGCTATTTTATTTTATATTTTTCTCAGATTTTAAAATTGAGATTATAATTGTTTCATTAAATCTACTAAAACCTGTACACTTTCAAGTGGAAGTGCATTATAGATACTTGCACGATATCCTCCAACAGAACGATGGCCATTTAATCCATTAATTCCTGCTTTTTGACACATAGTATCGAATTTTTCTTTTTTATTTTCGTCTGTTAGTAAAAATGTAACATTCATATTTGAGCGATCTTCTTTTACAGCAGCTCCTTTAAATAGAGGATTGTTATCTATTTCGTTATAAAGCAATTCCGCTTTAGCGTTGTTTATTTTTTCGATGGCTTTAACTCCTCCTAAATCTTTTAACCATTGCAAAGTAAGCATGGATACATAGACTGCAAACACAGGTGGCGTGTTAAACATACTATCTTTATCTATATGCGTTTGATAATTAAGCATGCTAGGAATATTTCTTCCTGTTTTTCCTAAAATAGCATTTTTAACGATAACAAGTGTTGTTCCTGCTGGTCCCATATTTTTTTGAGCTCCTGCATATATCACATCAAATTGTGTAAAATCTAATTCTCTTGAAAATATATCCGAACTCATATCGCACACTAGCGGAATGGTAGTTTTTGGAAAACTTTTCATTTGTGTGCCTCGTATTGTATTATTACTTGTACAATGAAAATAATCGGCAGTTTCATCAATTGTATATGTTTTTGGAATGTAAGTGTATTCTTTATCTTTTGACGATGCTACAATATTTGCTTTTCCAAGTGTTTGTACTTCTTTGATTGCTTTTGTACTCCATGTGCCTGTATCTAAATAATCTGCTTTTCCATTTACTTTCATTAAATTATATGGCGTTAATAAAAATTCCAAACTAGCACCACCTTGTAAGAACAATACAGAATACCCTTTATTTTCTAAATGGAGTAGTTCTAACACTAAAGAGCGTGCTTTTTCCATAACAGCAACAAAATCTTTGCTTCTGTGTGAAATTTCGATTAAGGAAAGGTCCAAACCATTAAAATTTACTACTGCTTCTGCAGCTTGTTTTAATACGGTTTGTGGAAGTACACATGGTCCTGCACTAAAATTATGTTTTTTCATAAGAGATAAAATTTAAAACACAAAATTGAGAATTATTTACTAATTATATGTGACAAATGTTGCAATTTATTGATGAAGTTATTAACGGTTTTTAATAACTCTTTATTAACCTGAGGTCGAATTCAGGTTATATAGGATATAAAACAAAGGTGTTTAAATAAGACTACATTTCATTATACTGCTTAAAAGTGCCATTTTTATAAAAAATTACAATTTTATCAATTTTATTGTGATTAACGTTTGAATTAGGAAACTCAAATTTTTGTTCTTTTTTAATTTGGTTCTTTTTTTCGGAATCTATATTTGCAGGTTTTGTATTTGGATTTTCGGAAAATAGAGTAGAGGGAAACGTTTCTTTTTTAGTATCTTTTGGAAAACTCCCTTTCCCATTTAGTAGCCAATATAATTCTACATCTTTAAAATGTTCTAAAACTTTTAACACAAAATCTAGACTAGGTTTATTTCTTCCAGATAATAAATGAGAAATACTAGAACGTTGTACTTGAATTTTTTCTGCGAAAGCAGAAGCAGAGAGCTGGTAATAATCCAACACTTTTTTAAGTCTTTTTGCGAAATCGGAATTGTTTATCATTGTAAACTATTTTTAGATTACAAATGTAACAAAAAATAACAAAGCAAACAATTTAGAGCATGTAATATATAAAAATACACCTTATTAAATTAAATTTAAAAGTTAGATAATGTATTTTAAAATACTGATTAAGAAATAAATACATTGTATTTGTATATTTTATACATATTTAACAAATAGCAGATGAAATTAATAGATATAAGTAAGTAAAATAGATTACAATTGTTAACACAAAAGAAAAATAGTTTGTTTACAAGAGTAAACTTTCAATTGTTTACATTTGTAATCTAATTTTTTCGAACAATGCGTAACTTAGAATATTTAGATTATAAAGAGAGGAAAATTTCTGGAAGATATATTACTTTAGATGACATCGAAAACTTAATATTAAATGCAAAAATATTTTTTAAGGTTGCGGAGTTTGGAAAATCACATTTGCATAAAACGATTTACAAAATAAGGTTAGGTACTGGGAAAAAAAGAATTTTAATTTGGTCACAAATGCACGGAAACGAGAGTACTGGTACAAAAGCTGTATTTGATTTATTAAATTTCTTTAAAAACCCCTTAAAAGAAAGAAAATTAAGAGATCAAATACTAAAAAACTGTACTATTATAATCCTACCAATGTTAAATCCAGATGGGGCAGAAAAATACACACGTGTTACTGCACAAGATATTGACTTGAATAGAGATGCAGTAGCTTTAAAAGCACCAGAAAGCAAATTATTAAAAGAACTATTATATAAATTTAAGCCAGACTACTGTTTTAACTTACACGATCAAAGACCAATTTTCTCTGTTGGAGAAGGTAATAAACCAGCTACAATCTCCTTTTTAGCACCTTCGGTTAATGTAGAGCGTACAGTAACCAAGGGCAGAATGGAAACAATGAAAATAATTGTTGCGATGAATAATGTGTTACAGACAAGTATCTCGAAGCAAATAGGCAGATATACGGATGAATTTTATCCAACAGCAACAGGAGATAATTTTCAAAAAGCAGGTTTTAATACCATTCTTATAGAAGCAGGCCATTATATAAAAGATTACGAGAGAGAAAAAACCAGAAAGCTTAATTTTATTGCACTTTTAAGTGGTATAAATCAAATTAGTAGTCCTATTGCAGTAAATTATCTAGATTATTATAAAATTCCAAATAATGAGAAAAAGTATTTTGACACGATTTATGCAAATGTAATCGTAGAAGGTAAAAAAACTATTTTCGGAGTATATTTTACAGATCGTTTAAATAATAAAAAGGTGGTTTATAAACCTGTACATAAGGTTCTTGAAAAAATAGAAATGTATGGATGTGATAATCTGATAATCAAAAAATTAGAATTTGATAATACAAATCAATTTATAGATTTCTTGAATAAAAATAGTTGTGTGTAAAAATTAATTTTAGTTTTACTAGATTAATCAAATATTTTTATTCATTTTTACACTTGCTAACAAACAAAAAGAAAAAATGCCAAAACCTAGATTAGATGAAGTAGATCATCAAATATTACAAGAACTTATTGAAAATTGTAGAACCCCTTTTACAGATATTGCAAAAAAATTATTGGTTTCTGCTGGAACAGTTCATATAAGAGTTAAAAAAATGGAAGAAATGGGAGTTATTAAAGGCTCTACACTTGTGTTAGATTATGGAAAATTAAACCTAACCTTTATTGCTTATGTTGGTCTATATGTAGATAATTCGTCAAGTTTTCCACTAATAATTGAAGAGGTTCATAAAATTTCTGAAGTTACTGTTGCGCACTTAACCACTGGTAAGTTTGCAATGTTCTGTAAAATAAGAGCTCAAAGCACTAAGCATGCCAAAGAAATTATTTTTAAACTGGATGAAATTAAAGGAGTTATTAGAACCGAAACAGCAATATCTCTAGAAGAAGTTATCAATGATAAACAACGATTGATGAAATCAATTTTTAAAAGATAAAACAAGAAAAAAGCACTAAAATCTTTTCGTATTTTAAAGTTTATTTTGTTAATAAACACTATTTTTGACGTGTAATTAATTTAATATTTCTTAGAGAAAATGATGAAATTTTCAAAAAAGGGATTTACAAATATTCAATTAAAAGAATTGTATAAATCCTTATTAAAGCCAAGATTGATAGAAGAGAAGATGTTAATTTTACTGCGTCAAGGTAAAATTTCAAAATGGTTTTCTGGTATTGGACAAGAAGCTATTTCGGTTGGTGTTTGTAGTGCTTTAGCGCAAGAGGAGTATATTTTACCAATGCACCGAAATTTGGGAGTATTTACCACAAAAAAAATTCCATTAAATCGGTTGTTTTCACAATGGCAAGGTAAAAAAAATGGTTTTACAAAAGGTAGAGATCGTTCTTTTCATTTTGGAACTAATGCGTATCATATTATTGGCATGATTTCGCATTTAGGTCCTCAATTAGGTGTAGCAAATGGTGTTGCATTAGCAAATTTGCTTTCAAACAACAAACAAGTAACCGCAGTATTTTCTGGAGAAGGAGGGACTAGTGAAGGAGATTTTCACGAAGCATTAAATGTAGCTTCGGTATGGAGTTTACCTGTGCTATTTTGTATTGAACATAATGGTTATGGTTTATCCACACCAAGTAATCAGCAAATGAAAAATCAAAATGTTGCTGATAAAGGTATTGGTTATGGTATGGAAACGTATACTATTGATGGAAATAATATTTTAGAAGTTTATACTAAAGTAGATAAAATTGCAAAAAGTATCCGTAAAAATCCAAGACCTGTCCTTATTGAATTTAAAACTTTTAGGATGCGTGGGCACGAAGAGGCTAGTGGTACCAAATATGTTCCGAAAGAATTACTAGAAAAATGGGCTTTAAAAGATCCTCTAGAAAACTTTGCCTTTTTTTTACGTAATGAAAATATTATGTCGGAAGAGGAAGAAGTGCTTTATAAAGAAGAAATTATTTCTGAAATTAATGAAGGTTTACAAGTTGCTTTTGCAGAAGAAGAGATTATCTCCACATTAGAAAACGAATTATATGATACATATCATCCGTTTGATTATGAGGATGTTAAAAAAGAGCCAAATTCAAATTTTAAAAAAATACGACATGTAGATGCTATTTCTCAAGGATTAAAGCAGAGCATGGAAAGGCATGATAATTTAATTATTATGGGACAAGATATTGCTGAGTATGGTGGTGTTTTTAAGATTACAGAAGGATTTTTAGAGCAATTTGGAAGCGATAGAGTTCGAAACACACCAATTTGTGAATCTACTATTATTGAAGCTGCTTATGGTTTATCTGTTAAAGGATATAAATCTGTGGTCGAATTACAATTTTCTGATTTTGTTACTTCGGGTTTTAATCCAGTTATTAATCTTTTAGCAAAATCGTATTATCGTTGGAATCAAAAAGCAGATGTTGTTTTAAGAATGCCATGTGGTGCTGGAATTGGAGCTGGTCCATTTCATTCGCAAACCAATGAGGCTTGGTTTACAAAAACACCAGGATTAAAAGTAGTGTATCCAGCATTTCCATACGATGCAAAAGGTTTATTAGCTACTGCTATTGAAGATGAAAATCCTGTATTGTTTTTTGAACATAAAGCATTATATCGCTCTATTTACCAAGATGTGCCAGAAAATTATTATACCATTCCATTTGGAAAAGCATCTCTTTTAAAAGAGGGAGATACCATTACAATAATAAGTTACGGACAAGGTATTCATTGGATACTGGACACTTTAAAACAAGAGGTATTTTGCGATATTTCTGCAGATGTAATTGATTTGCGCACATTACAACCTTTAGATACCGAAGCTGTATATAATTCTGTTAAAAAAACAGGAAAGGTTATTATTTTACAAGAAGATACGCTATTTGGAGGAATTGCATCCGATTTATCTGCCTTAATTACTGAAAATTGTTTTTCATTTTTAGATGCTCCTGTAAAACGTGTTGCTAGTATTGAAACTCCAATTCCTTTTGCTAAAAATTTAGAAAGTTTATTTTTACCACGAAAAAGATTTGAAATAGAACTTCTTAATATTATGGAATATTAAGTGAATTATTAACACACCTTATAAAATATAAAAGATGAAAAAAATAGTGTTATTTATAATTTTTGGAAGTTTATTATTTTCATGTAGTACTTCCAAAACTATTATTAAGTCAAAAAAAATAATTAAAGGAGATTGGATATTAAATAATATTTCTTATAGTGAAATAGGAACCTATAAAGTTACTTTACTGAATGATGTTTCTAAAGAATGCTTTGAAGGAAGTACATGGCATTTTATTACAAATAATTATACGGGGAATTATACAATAAACAAAGAAAATTGTGCTATTGGAAATCGTTACTTTCGATTTGCAATTCAAGAAATTGATAAAGATACTGGTTTGTACGATTTTATGCTTAAACCAACCAATGAAAAGTATAAGTCTGAATCTAACCGAGGGTTTAGATTGAAATTATCTCAACTTTCAGATGTTTCAATGCAATGGCAACAATCTTTAAATATTGATGGAAAACCATTTATTATTAATATGAATTTTTCAAAAAAATAAAATTATGAAAACAGTACAAAAAAAAGTAATATTTGTTTTATTTGCAACATTAATTATTATGAATCTAATAAAATGCAAAGCAGTAAAAAACACCAATAATAAGCAAAGAGGTGCAGTAATTGGAACGACAAGTGGAGCGATTTTAGGAGCAATTATAGGCAATAATATAGGAAAAGGAGGAAAGGGAGAGCTAGGAGCTGTGATTGGAGGTGTTATCGGAGGTACTGCTGGCGTACTCATTGGAAATAAAATGGATAAACAAGCACAAAAAATAGAGGAGGAGATTCCAGGAGCCGTAGTCGAACGTATTGATAATGGTATTGTAATTACTTTTGATGAAAATAGTGGCGTTAATTTTGCAACAAATAAATATTATATTAATACAAATTCAGAAAATACACTTAACAGATTAGCTAAAGTGTTAAAAGAGTATCCAGATACTAAAGTTTTAATTGTAGGACATACAGATAGTAGTGGAAGTAACCAATTAAATATGGATTTATCTAAAAACAGAGCAAATTCTGTAACAAACTATTTTGTACAAAACGGGTTACATTACTCGAGATTTTCGACAAAATGGTATGGAGAAACCCAACCAAAATTTGATAATTCTACTGCTTCTGGTAGAGCAAAAAATAGAAGAGTGAATATCGTTATTTTACCGAATAAAAAAATGATTAATGATGCAGAAAATCAAAGTAAACAATAGATTATTAATTCTTTTTTTTGGGCACCAAAAATCGAGGATGCCATTTAAAAGGTAGTAATAACCCTTTGATTAAATCAAATTTACTTAACGTGGCAATTAAGTAAAATATAACATAGCCGTAAACTATGGTAGATTTGATTAAAAATTTATTGGCAGATTTGCTATTCCATACAAAGGAAACGTATAAATACGAAAACATAAAAATGGATAATAAGCTAATAATTAGATATATTTTTAATGTATCATTGTTTATTTTTTTCGTTGCATTGTAATAATTAGATACATTTAATGTATTGTTTTTCATCGAAAACCAAATGTGTACCGTTGCCAAAAAGAACAAAGTTGTTAGTCCTTTAAATTTAACAACCGCTTTGTTAATTAACCAAAAATCATAAAACCCATGTGAAAAAATTGCAAATAAAAAGAATAAAGTAAAGAGTAGTATTGGATGGTATTTTGTTTTTTTAAATTTTATTAAGAATAAACCGTAGGCAATCATAGAGCTAAATGTCATGTGTGCTACTGTTGCATAAAGCGCTCTTGCGTTAATGATTTCGATGCCATAATTGTGTAAATACATGGCATTTTCCACAAAAGAAAAGCCCAGAGCTGATGAGGATGCGTATAAAATATAATCGTAGGGTTCGTCAATTACTTTTGTAAATCGTAAAAGAATAAATAACGGAATTAGCTTTACGGTCTCTTCAATAAATCCAATTCCAAAAACAGAATAGACAAAACTATCTATTGGATTTACAGAATTTTTAAATCCAAGTGCATGAATAATAGTATATGGAATTTTGGCAAATAATGTTAGAAAGCTTGATATTACAACAATTAGTAGTAAATATCGTTTTTTTTCTCTATCAAAAATATCCAAACGATACACGTATATAAACCAAACAAAACTAATAAAAAAAGAAACCACAATTGCATAGAACCATTTGTTGTTTTTTATGGTTGTTTCCGATAAATGATTTATTTCTTCTACATTCGTGAAATTAACAATTAATATTGGAATTGCTATAATAACAAAAGAAATTGCTATTGATCTAAATCTTTTAAACTTAAAATAATCGCTTTTTTGTTCTTTTAAATCCTTTAGTTGATTTTTAAACCATTTGAATACCAAGATAATTCCAATACTATTTAATATTATATTTACCATAATGCAAATGTAATCTTTTCGAGTAAACTGAAATTTATATCAGTTTACAAATCCCAAGTAGCTCTTCTATATTTTTGGATAAAGAAATTGTAACCAAGTGTAATTTGATGAAACTCTCCTGTTAAAAAAACGGTATTATTTGTTTGCTTTGTATATGCATAAGAAACAATAAAATTCTTGTATTTTACTCCTAGAAATGGTGTTATATGGTTACTATTTTCTAAGGAGCTTTTATCTAACCCTTTACGATAAGAGATTCCTCCCCAAAATTCTCCTTTGTTAAAAGGAAAAAATACTTTTAAATTGGTATCTAGAAATATTTCTTTAGTTTGTTCTATATATTGTGCCATTACCGATGGCTGAAACTTAATAAATGCTTCTTTATTGTCTTCGTTAATATAATATCCTAAGGTTATTAAATGGCGTCTTAGATTAGTACTTTCAATAGTATTATCAAATAGATCTCTTTTTGTTAATAGTAAATTTTTTATGGTATAAAAAGAATAAAAACCTTTGTTTCTATATGCGATACTCGCATCTGCATTAACATAACTTTTGCTAATAAATGTATTTGTAACATCGGAATCTTGTAAATTAAAATCTCTTCCATCCAAGGAATTTTGCAATAAAATTAAAGACAAACCAAAAGACAATTGGTTTACATTATTAACATCCATATTAATATGATAGGCATAAGATATTTGTCCGCCTGATTTAGAAAAATGACCAATTTTATCATTAAAAAGCACAGCTCCAATTGCCGAATTATCTCCTAAATGCATGTGAAAACTTAAAGTTTGTAATTCTGGGGCATTATTGTAATCTAACCATTGTTTTCTTCCTGTTACTCTTATTTTTCCGTAATTGCTAATTCCTGCAGCTGTTGGATGGATTAAGAAGATGTTATCGGTTAGATAATCGGTGTAAATTGGTAGTGTTTCTTGACTACAAATATTGTGTAAAGTAAAAATACTTAATAAGATAGAGAGGTGTATAATTTTCATGTTTTTTTATTTTCTTAATAAGCTAAAATTTCCTTTTAAAATGCTCCCATCTATTAATTCTACACTAAACCAGTATTCGGAAGATGGCAAATCTCTGCCTTGATAGGTTCCGTCCCAACCAATGCTATTTGGATCTATTTGAGCTATTAATTTTCCAAACCGATTAAAAATATTAATTTTCGCTCCAAGTTTTGTTCCATTAGAACCTAAAAGATGCCAATAGTCATTCTCTCCATTGCCGTTTGGTGTGAAAAAATCCATATATTCTTGATTGATAATTATAAAAACCTTAAAACTACTTTCATCCGTACATTGGTTAGAATCAGAGTCATTTTCGGCGTAAATATAGATGGTTTGTGATGTTGTGATTATATCTCCAACATAAAGTTGCGTTCCTAAACCGTTAGATTCTGTATAATAATTTCCTTCCATTAAAACAGGTAGTTCGTAGCTGTTTTCGATGGTTATATCGTTTAATATATCTACTTGAGGAATGGTATTTATGATTACTTCAAATTGAGACTCTGAGTTACACTCGTTATTTCCTGCATAAATATATATGGTTTGCGATGTTGTAATACTATCTCCTGCATTTAAAATCGTTCCATTTCCATTAGTTGCTGTAAAATAATCTCCGTTTGTAAGGTTCGGTAAGATATAACTTTCGCATTCTGTGGTATCGCTTAAAATATCTACTTGTGGTAATGTATCGATGTTTACTTCAAAATTAGATTCATTGCTACAAGTACCATTATCTGCATAAATATAGATAGTTTGCGATGTTGTAATCGCATCGCCAGTATTTAATGCAGTTCCTGTTCCATTAGTTGCTGTAAAATAGTTTCCGTTAGTTAAAGCTGGTAGCGTATAAACTGCACATGCATTTTGTGGTGTTATGGTATCTACCACAGGCAATGGATTAATCGTTACCGTAAAACTAGATTCATTTGAACAAGAGCCATTATCTGCATAAATATAGATGGTTTGCGATGTTGTAATCGCATCGC
>JALSLK010000028.1 GCA_026988355.1 Flavobacteriaceae bacterium | reverse complement strand
ATTACCACCCATAAACGCTCCATAGACTGGCAAATCAGTCTGCTCTAAAAGAGCGGATATATCAGTGTAAACAAGCTGCACTCTGTTTAAAGAACCCATAGTTGCTTGCACTACTTTTGGGTTAAAACAATCTACCGTGTCTGTACTACAATAAAGTGTTTCTATACCAAACCAATCACAAAGTCTTATGATAGTTCCAAGATTTCCTGGGTCTGAAATTCCGTCTAATACTAGCTTTAAACCTTTAGTAACTGGTGCTGCTAGTTTGTTTTTTATCTTAAAAACGGCTAAACAAACATTTGGATTTTTAAAATTGGATATTTTTTTCAGTTCATTAGTTGTGATTAGTGTAACATCAATTTTATTATCTTCAAACAAATCAGTATTTGTTACATACAACTCTTCTAATTCAAATTTTGCTTCTTTTAAAAATTCTTGAACACTTTTTACACCTTCTACAACAAATAAACTATGTATTTCACGATACTTTTTATTTTTTAATTGCGTTATTAGTTTGATTTTGCTTTTAGTTAACATAGATTTGTTTAAATTTGCTTTTCAAAGATTATTTATGAATAATTATTTTACAAAAATATTACTTTTATTAGGAATAAGCATCATTTTATTTTCTTGTAACACAACAAAGCGTGTTCCTGAAGGAAAATTACTGCTTATAAAAAACGAGGTTCTTGTTAATGGAAAGGCAATAAGCAACGACACTATTGCTTCAAATTTAATTCAAAAACCTAATAAAAAATTCATAAAAGGAGTTCCATTTCTTTTATACCTTTACAATATGACTAAAGTAGATAGTAATGGAAACATTAAAAATAAAGGATTTAGTAAATTCTTTAAAAAAAATGGAGAAGCTCCTGTTATTATATCTAGCAAAAGGGCTAAAAAAACAGCTACACGATTAAAAAAATATTATTTTAACAAAGGTTATTTTAATGTTAAAACAACCTATAAAATTGACACTGTTACACCTAAAAAAGGTAAGATAGTGTATAATATAACAACAAAAAATCCTTATACGATTAATGCTTTTACCAAAGAAATAAACTCTCCTGTTTTAGACTCTATCTATCAAAAACACAAAGACAATTCTTTTGTAAAAACAAACAAACAATATAACAGGTATGACTTAGCCAATGAGCGAGAACGTTTAGCTACTATTTTTGCAAACAATGGTATATTTCAATTCTTACCAGAATACATAAAATTTGAAGGAGACTCTATAGATCAGTTTAACCATATAAAACTGAATATGAAAGTACAAGATAGACCTGTAAAAATAAATGGGCAAACACAAACCTTTCCTTTTGAAATTTCTAAAATAAACAAAATAAATATCTATACCGACCATACCTATAAAAAATCAAAACTGTCATACCAAAAAACAGCTACTTATAACGGTATTGATTTTTTCTCTCACAATAAATTAAAATATAAACCTAAATCTTTAGCATCACTTATTAGTATAAAAAATGGCGATATTTTTAAAGAACATAATAAACGTGTGAGTTACGACCAATTATATCGTCTAAATAATTTCAAAACAATTAGTATTAAATATACTCCTGTAGCAAATGACACTCTAAATAAACTATTAGATGTAGGTATTTACCTCACCCCTTACAAACCTTTTAAATTTGGTATAGAAACAGAAGCCATCACTTCTGATATAAAGAAAATAGGACTTTCTGGACTACTTAATTTCACCAGTAGAAACATTTTTAAAGGTGCTGAAATGCTTAATTTTGGACTTTCTACAACGGTAAGTTCAAGTATGGACAGACAGTTAGATACTGATTTTTTTAATATTTTAGAATTTGGAGGTAATTTATCTTTAAAAATACCGCGAATGTTGTTTTTTACTAAAACATCACGATGGGTACCAGCAGAAATGTTTCCTAGCACACAAATAAGTACAGGTTTAAATTATCAAAAAAACATTGGTCTAGACAAGCAAGAATTTAATACATCCATACAATATAACTGGACACCTGCAAAAACAAAAAGTAGTAAACTAAAACTTGTAGAAATACAATTTATAAAAAATGTAAAACCTGAGGAATTTTTCTATACTTACCAAAGCACTTTTGAGGAACTGTCGAGCACTACAAGCAGCTACCCTAACAACACCTCGTTTTTAGATAGCAATGGCAAGCTAAAAGTCAATTCAGCCAACGACTATATTAATGCTGCGTTAAATGACAGCTCTTGGCCTACAACTAATACTGAAATAGATGCTTATACAAAAATTAAAAGTATTGAAGAACGTAGAATACGACTTACAGAAAACAATTTAATACTTGGTTCAAGTTTTACATATATCAAAAACAATCAGCAGGGTATTAATGATAATAGTTTTTCTTTCTACAAAATAAAGGTAGAAGGCGCAGGCAATCTTTTGAAGACAATATCAAAATTAAGTAATCGTCTAACAAATAATGAAGGACAATATGAAATATTAGGAATTCCATTTTCACATTATATAAAAACAGATTTGGAATATCGTAAGCATTGGGCTTTAAACTCTAATCAAGTGCTTGCCTTTAGAGCTTTTGGCGGAATTGCTATCCCTTTAGAAAATAGCAAAGGAAGTATCCCGTTTTCTAAGAGTTACTTTGCAGGAGGTGCCAATTTCAATAGAGCTTGGGAGGCCTACAAATTAGGCCCTGGAACTACTAGTCAAATCAATGATTTTAACGAAGCAAATATGAAACTAGAATTCAATTTAGAATACCGTTTTCCTATATTTGGTATTTTTAATGGTGCGCTTTTTGCCGATGCAGGAAACATCTGGATGACTAATGACAATCTAGGAGAAGAAGCTAAATTTCAAGGAATTAAATCATTAAATGACCTTGCCATAGGAACAGGAGTAGGAATTCGTATCAATATTAAAAATTTATTTGTAGCTAGGGTAGATTTTGGAACAAAAGCTTATGACCCTTCAAAAACTGGGACTGACAGATGGATCAAAGATATAGATATAGCAGAACTTACAACAAACATAGGAATCAATTATCCTTTTTAAAAATTTATTATTAAATTTGAAGCCTTAAATATAAATCTATTATGAGTACAATAAAAAGTGG
>JALSLK010000027.1 GCA_026988355.1 Flavobacteriaceae bacterium | reverse complement strand
TTATTTATCATTTCACGTTTTACTGCACTTTAAATTTAAACCATAGCTATGCTATGCTTGAAATTTCAAGATTGTAAAACATAAAAATATTTTAAATCTATTTAGCGCATTTCAAAATTGAATTGGTGTTATTTTCATAATTTTCTGCTTCATTTTCATTGAAAAACAAGTCATTTTCATAATTTATTGCAAAAAACTACAAATTTATAGAGTTTTACAGTACATAAAAGCCCTATAACAATAATTGCTCTTTTTCATAATATTCTAATTATGTTAAATACCAAGTATTACAGGTGCTTGTATAACATAACAAATCAAAAATATTATGAAAAAAATACTATTCATTTTCCTATCTATTTTACTGTTGCATACTACTTCATATTCTCAATCTAGAAGAAATAAAAAGTATTCTAAAAAATACAAAAAAGCAAAAGCGGATGAAGTAAAATACATTTCGGAAGCTGCTTATTGGAAACAGTTTGTAAAAAGTACAGATAAACTATATAAATACACCAAACGTGTTAAAAATGCTGCCAATTTAAGCGTAAAAGTAATTTCAAGGCGCGTTGGTGGTAAAAAAGCCAGGTATTTTTACAAAGGTGGTAAACTCATTGGTAAATATGTTGGTGGTAAGTTTATTAATTATTATGATCCAGATAGAGTTCGTAATAAAAGAAGAAATACAAGGAGTAACAGAAATACTAGAAGTAACAGAAGTACGAGAAGTGACAGAAGTACGAGAAGTGACAGAAATAACAGAAGTAGCAGAAACAATCGTTATGGCTCTTCTTCTTCTTCTTCTTCTTCTTCTAGAAAGAATACTAAAAAACGAAGTCTTATTACTTCATTAAGTTCTTCTAGAAAAATGTGTGGCAATATTGAAAAAGCATTATACGAATATAAGAAGGCGCAATTTGATAAAAAAATAAAAAGAGGTGCAATAAAAACAGGTGCACTTCAAGTCCTGAATTTATTAGTTAAAAGAGCTAGTATTCCAATTTCTGCTTTCACGTATAAAACCATGAAAGAAAGTTCTGGCAGAGATGAATATTGGGATGCTTACAAGAAAATAATAAATATAACGAACAAACGAAACTTAGATAAAACAAAACTACGAAGAGCAATAAGAGATTTAAAATTTGCACAAAAGCAGATTCTTATTGAAAAAGATTTTGGAAGTAACACCCTTTGTTATACAAATTTAAAAGCATTGACTAAAAGAATTTCTAGTTCTTGTGAATCCGTTTGTGATGTTCCTACTAATGCTAATCCAAATAAAAAAAGAAAATCTAGAAGAAGATCGAGAAGAAATAATTAAAAATCTATTCCTAATTTATTATGCTAAAAATAATACAAATACTATTCTTTTTTATATACATAACGGCTTTTTCACAAAAAGTTTTAGATGTGGTTTACTTAAATAACGGTAGTGTCATTAAAGGCTCTATTGTTAAAATAGTTCCGAATAAAGACGTCAAATTAACTACGGATAATGGTTCTGTATTTATTTTTAAAATGTCTGATATTAAAGAAATTACGAAAGAAACGCAACCAGAACAAAAAGAAGAACAGGTAATAAATAAAGATTCTGAAAAAGAAATAGAAAATGAACCTGTAAATGAGAATCCGACAAACTTCAATAACGATAATACTATTGTAGACAAAAACCATGGCGATGATTATGTGTTTGAAGAAAAACCAAAGAAAAAGAAGAAAAGTAAATTTTGGAAATCTCTAGGTAATTTTGCGGTTAAAGTTTTGGACAATGCTGCTGAAAATGCAAAAAATAATACGGCAAACGAAACTTCTACGGATAACAATCCAGAAATTGACAATACGAGTGAAGAAATATACCAAGACGAAAACAGCACTAGAGAAGAAGAACCTGTTACAACGGAAAGTGTTGGTACGATTTGTTTTGTAAATCCAAATTTTTATTCACGAAAAGTAAAACTTACAAAACGAAATGCCTACGACACCAAACAAATGCTTATTGGTGGTTCGGACAAATCTTGTAACTACGATCTTCCTGTTGGTGTATACTCTTGCAAAGTATATACTACGTATACTGGCAAACTTGTTGAAAGTTTTAGTTTACGAATTGTGGATGGCGAAGAGGTTTCTAGAAAGTTGAATAAAAATGAGTTTAATTAGTGAATATTCACAAATAAGTAATAAATAAAATTATGAAAAAATATGTTCTTAGTTTAATGATAGTGATACTGTACTCTCAAAAAATAAATTCCCAAGTTGGTATAACCAAAGATGGCAGTGATCCAAGTGCAAATGCAATTCTAGATGTTAAAGGAGATAGTGGCATTCATTTTTATGTGGATAATATAACTGGTAGAGTTGGTATTGGAACCATAACTCCAAGTGTTATGTTCGAAGTTGTAGGCGACGTAATTGTAGATGGGAATATTAAACAAATTAATAATGGAAACTCGGTATTAATTGGTCATAATGCAGGAGCAAATGATGATGCTACTAATAATAAAAATGTTTTTATTGGTTATGTTGCTGGTACAAGTAATACTATTGGTCAACAAAATGCTGGAGTTGGTGCTGGTACTTTACAATTAAATACTAGTGGTTCATACAACACTGCTTTTGGCTCAAACACGTTACGAAACTCTAACGGAGATAGAAATACAGCAGTTGGTTATTATGCGCTTTATAGCAATACTGCTTCTTATAATGTTGCAGTTGGAGAACTTGCTCTAAAATCGAATACAACTGGTACAAATAATACTGCTTTAGGCAGCTCTTCATTAAGAAACAATACAAGTTCCAGTTTTAATACTGCGATAGGTTATCGCACACTTTTCAATAATACTTCGTATAAAAATACTGCTATTGGAAATGAAGCGCTACGTTACAATACTTCTGGTTATGAAAATATTGCTACTGGTTATCAATCTTCATATTCAAATACAATAGGATTTTATAATATTGCCATAGGTTCTAGAGCGTTATTTAATAATTTAGATGGTGATGGAAATATTGCAATAGGTAATAATTCCCTTTATAATAATAGATCAAATTCTAATACTTCTGTTGGAACTAGAAGTTTAAGAGCTAATACAACGGGTTACGAAAATGCTGCTTTTGGAGATTATTCTCTTTATAAAAACCAAGGAGGAATTCATAATACTGCTATTGGAAGTCATGCTTTTTATAATGGAACTTCCTATTCTAATAGTACTGCTATTGGATATTTTGCTCCAATAACTGGTTCTAACCAAATTCATTTAGGGAATAGTTCTATTACTGAGATAAAAGGACAAGTCCCTTTTTCTACCTATTCGGATGGTAGAATTAAAGATAATATTACAGAAAATGTGCATGGATTGGATTTTATTAGCAAATTGAGACCTGTTACCTATAATTTTAATGTGGATAAACAGAATAATATCATTGGAAATGAGGATAAAAGTTCTTTTAAGGGAAAATACGATATTGAAAAAATTACGTTTAGTGGTTTTATTGCACAAGAAGTTGAGCAAGCTGCACAAAAAGTAAATTATAATTTTAGTGGTGTAAAAATTCCTAAAACAGAAAAGGATTTATATGGTTTATCTTATTCTGAATTTGTAGTTCCAATTGTAAAAGCAATACAAGAACAACAAGCGATAATCGAAGAACAAAATAAAAAAATAGCAACACTTATTTTAATGCTAAAACAACAACAAAAAGAAATTGAAAAACTAAAAAAATAAAATACAAATATTGTGATAATCGAAAGTTTATTATTATCGGCTGGTTATGATTTAGCCAAAGAAGGACTTTTAAAATTTAAAGAACTTTTTAGTCAAGACGGTGTTGGCTTTAAAAATATCGAAGATTTTAAAGAGTATGACAAAAATATCTACGAAAAAAACATTAATTCTCAACTTTTATATCTGACTCTTTAATGATATTTGAAAGTAAAATTGGTATTTCTCTCAAAAAACAACATAGAGTATAAGTTTGTATTTTTAAATTAAAAAAAGTGAAATCTGCATTTTTCGACAATTGTTAGATTCATTTTATTTTCAAATAAAAAACCATAAAATGCTTTTATATACTGAAAAACAATACATTGCAAAAAAAAAAAACGATAATATCAGCCTATCCAAAAATACCTAATTGTAGGTATGTTTTGATAAGTTTTTTTGTTTTACATTTATCACATAAAAATTAAACAATTGTTATAGAATAAAAAAGGACACCTCATATTTGATTTCGAAGCCAATAGAGATGCCCTAGCCAAACCAAAGTTTAACAAAACAAATATACTAGTTTTTCTGTTTTGTTAGGCTTTAGTTTTAATAAAGATTAGTATTTAAACTTGATAATTGAGTTTATATATTAATTGTAGGAATTAAAATAAAATGGTTAAAAAAGGACTAACTATCCAACATTCGGAAAATGTGTAAGTTGAAACCGAAATAAAAGAAAAAGTAGACCGAAAGATACTATTTATAATAACCTGTATCTTACCTAACAGAAAATCGAAAAAGTATGTTAAAATGAAGTTTAACTATAGAAAATTTAAAACTAAAAAAATTTCTATTAAATAATTTAGAATGAAAAAAAATATAATATTTACAACCATAATTATATTATTAACTTTTGTATCTTGTAGTGAACCAGATTTTTCAGCTCATGAAAATGATAGCTCTATGAAATCAATTTCAGGCATTGAAAGATATGGTTTTGTAAGCGTTCAGCTTTTTGATGAATTTTTAAGTGTTGGAGAAGATAAATTCAACAAACAATTAAATGAATTAAATACATATATTCAAGATAACAATCTTGAAAATATATCATTTACAGCGAGTGAATATTCTGACTTAATTGTTACTTATTTTAAAATTGATAAATCAATAATTGAAGAATATATTTCATTAACGATTAAATATAGTAAAAATATTAAAGATAATAGTAATAATGAACAAGAACTATTTAAATCAGGTTTTTACAAGTATATTGAAATAACAAAATCAGATAATAAAGGGCTTTTTACATTCATTGCAAATTTGACAGGAGCTGGTTGTGTAGGTCAAGTTTTAGCTGGCATGCTCGACACTTCAATTGCAGCCACAGCTATGATTCTTACAGCACCAACAGGTGTAGGTCTTGTTGTAGGTGCTATTGGTACAGCTGCAGAATATGGTAATCTGATAGTTACTATATATAATTGTACACATTAATATGATAATACAAATTTTAAATGTCATTTCATTTATATTGGTTATTACTATCTTAATTCATCAAGATAAATTAAAACCCAAGAATAAATATAAGAATAGGAAAAAAATTATTATTATTCTAATTAGTATTTTTATTTTAATTCCCTTAATATTATATTATATAAAGGAATTTTATACAATTGAAGATATAAGAAAAACTATAAATATAACTTATATAGTTTTAGTCTATATTATTACTTTTATATATTTTTCTGGTATTTATATTAAACGGAAATAAAAATATTCGTGTTCGATAACTTAAAAAAAATAAGAAAGGTATTAAATTTAAGTTTAATACCTTCTCTGATTTAATAATATGACAGGATAAAGAAATGAATGAAAATTGAAATCCATGAATAATAATTTAAAAGCAAAATAGGTATAACAAAGTGTCTATTTTATTATTCTTCTGCAAAATCGAAGATAAATGTTTTTTATTAAGTTCTAGATTAAAACGGGTCAGTTATAAAAGTTCTGTCCTTTTTACATGCTGCATTAATCGTGCAATCACGTTTCATCTTCCACAACTAAAATTACACTGACACTGTTGCTTAAATTTAAACTGTCTAACCCTAATCCACCAATTCCGTTAAACGCACAAACTCAGTTTTTGCATTTTTATGATTGTATAATATTTGATAAACGGCATTTAAAATGGGAGTTCTCGCTTTGTTTTTTTTATTAATTTCAAAAGCACTTT
This sequence comes from Flavobacteriaceae bacterium, assembly GCA_026988355.1. Taxonomy (GTDB): domain Bacteria; phylum Bacteroidota; class Bacteroidia; order Flavobacteriales; family Flavobacteriaceae; genus S010-17. The sequence goes on along the minus strand of JALSLK010000027.1, from coordinate 13,512 downwards.
TGGTAGCATAATAACCTTCGGCAACCATACTCATTTCCATCATGGCAGATTTTACGGTATATCCTTTTCCAATCATATTACCAAACATACGGTTTCTACTAAAAACGGAATAACCAGTTACAAGTAAATCTCCTAGATAAGCAGAATCGTTAATATTCCGTTTTATTTTTTGTTCTTTTTTTACAAAACGTTTCATTTCACGTATCGCATTACTCATTAAAACGGCTTGAAAATTATCTCCATAACCTAAACCGTGAGCAATACCAGCAGCAATTGCATAAATGTTTTTTAACATTGCAGCATATTCCGTACCAATTACATCGTAGGATAATTTTGTTTTTATATATCTACTCGACAAGCTATCTGCAACAATTTTCGCTTTCTCTTGGTCTTTACAAGCAATGGTTAAATACGACAAACGCTCCATGGCAACTTCCTCTGCATGACATGGTCCTGTAATTACACCAATATCTTCAAACGGAATATCATAATGTCTAAAAAAATGATCTCCAACCAGCAAACCACTTTCTGGTACGATTCCTTTAATGGCAGAAAAAATAATTTTCCCTTTTAAAGATGCCGTTATTTTATCTAATTCGCCTTTTACAAATGCAGATGGAATTGCAAAAATTAAATAATCTGCATAAGTTATGAGTTCATTAATATCGTTACTTAGTTTTAATTGCTCAGGTTTAAATTCTGCCGAACTAATATATATAGGATTATGTCCATTTCTTTTAATGTGTTCTAATGCATAATTACTTCGCATGTACCAACCTACTTCTTCTAGATTTTCGCAAAGCATTTTTACAATAGCTGTTGCCCATGAACCTCCACCAAAAACGGCGATTTTATTTTTTTTATTCATCTTTATTTATTTAATTGAGATTGTAAAATTTTTCGTTCTAACTCCAATTGATACTCTTCCACAACAGGTTTAACTGTACTTTCTGGTAAATCTGCAATCCGAACATAAATTAATCCATCAATAGCATTATTAAATTTCGGATCGACATTAAACGCTACTAATTTACAATTTTGTTTGATATATTTTTTTAATAATACAGGAATCCGTAATGCTCCAGATTCCATTTCGTTAATAAACTTATCTAATTTTTTTACATCAGACTTTACGTTATCAAAAACAAAATCTTTATCTGCATCTTTTAATTTTACTTTGTATTCTTTTTTTGGTCTAATATATTGTGCAATGTATGGATCGTAATAATTGGATTTCATAAATTCAATCATTAGTGATTTTGAGAAATCTGAAAACTGGTTACTTATACTCACGCCTCCTAATAAATATTTATATTTTGGAAATCGCAATGTGACATGAATTATTCCTCGCCAAAGTAAAAATAAAGGCATTGGTTTTAATTGGTATTCTTTTATTACAAACGCTCTTCCCATTTCTATGGAGTTTTGCATCATGGTAAATAATTCTGGTTCAATTCGAAATAAATCATTGATGTAAAAACCGTCTATTCCATGATTTTTATAAATTTCATCTCCAAATCCCATACGATATGCTCCAACTAATTGCTGTTTACTCACATCCCATAAAAATAAATGCCGATAAAAACTATCGTATCTATCTATATCTATTGCTTTGTTGGTTCCTTCTCCTATTTCTCTAAAAGTTATTTCTCGAAGTCTTCCTATTTCTTGAATTAGATTTGGAATTTTATTTGCTTCTGCCAAATACACTTCGTAGTTCTTACTAGCCAATAAATTACATTTTGTATCTCTTAATTTATTTACTTCGGTAACTAATTTATCCGACTCTACGGCTTCTATAATTTTCTCTGCAATCTTTATACGTCTAAAGTTTATTGCAGATTTTAAAGTGGCGCTTTGAAAAGAATTTGCTAACATATAGGTCTTCTTTCGGAGGAATTGATGAAAATCGTCTATTTTTGAGTATTTCTCTTGATCTTTTACTAAAATCGGATCTCCTATTCGGATTTTAATCTCTCTTTTTCTTTGCGATAATAGTTCCGAAGGTAATTTTGCCGTTCTTAATGTAGCACTCCATTTGGATAATACGTAAAATAATCTACTATTTTTTGCATGAAAATAAATAGGTATTATTGGTACTTTTGCTTTGTAAATTAATTTTATTGCACCTTGTTCCCATGCTTTATCTACAATTATTTTATCTTCTTTATAGGTAGAGACTTCTCCTGCTGGAAAAATTCCTAATGGAAATCCCGATCTTAGATGCATTAATGCTCCTTTAATTCCTGCAATACTTGATTTTGCATCTTTCCTGTCTTCAAATGGATTTACAGGCATTACATAGGGTTTTAATGGCTCTATTTTATGCAATAAAAAATTTGCAATTATCTTATAATCAGGTCTTTTTTCAAGTAATAATTTGAGTAATAAAATACCATCTATTCCGCCTAATGGATGATTTGAAATGGTAATAAATGCTCCTTCTTTTGGTATTTTTTTTATGTCTTTTTCTGGAATACTAAATTGAATTTGTACTTCATTTAATATTGCATTTAAAAAATCAACATCCGTTTTATTTTTGTGCTTATCGTAAATTTTATTTAAACGAGAGATTCGCAAAATTTTCATTAAAAGCCAACCTACAAATGTGCCAAAAATGCCATATTTTTTAATATGCAATACTTTTGCAATTTCTTTTGATGATACCAAACTCATTTTAATAAATTAGGATTCTAAATGTGTATTTTTTTTCATAATAAACTGAACTGTTTCTCTACTTGTTTGTTTTAATAAAACTGTATTAATTTTTTCTATTTGTTGGATATCCTTTTTATTAAAATGTCTTATGGTCAATAAAGTTACATTTTTATTATATAACCCTTTGTATTTTATTTTTAATTCTTTTAAAAACGTTTCAAATGTAAGATATTTATCTTCCAAACAAACGGAAAAACTAATTGCTGTATTCTGAATTAAATGTACTCGCAATTTAAAATGATGTAACAATTTGAAAATTTCACTAATATTATTTTCCATCATAAACGAAAAATCTCTGGTTGAAATAGACAACAATATCTGATTTTCTTTTACGATATAACATGGTGTTTTTGGTTTTAAACTCACGCCTTTACCAACGGTAGTTCCTTTATTTTTCGGATTTTTAAAGGATTTTACATATAGTGGTATTTCTTTTTTTTGTAGTGGTTGTAATGTTTTTGGGTGGATTACAGATGCTCCATAAAATGCCATTTCTATGGCTTCTGTATAAGATATTTGTTCTAATAAAATGGTATTTTTAAAGACGTTAGGATCTGCATTTAAGACTCCTTGCACATCTTTAAAAATATGAACACTTTCTGCATTTAAACAATAGGCAAAAATTCCTGCACTATAATCCGAACCTTCTCTTCCTAATGTTGTTGTAAAATTATTACGATCACTTCCTATAAAACCTTGTGTAATTTGTAAAGTACTATTGTTTTTAATTTTTTCTATACAATTTTGTGTACGTTCCCAATTTACTCTTGCTTCTCTATAATCGCTATTGGTTTTTATAAAATTACGTGCATCAAGCCATCTATTTTCGATGCCATTTTCTTTTAAATACGCACTAATAATTTTTGTAGATAATTGTTCTGCTTGAGACACAATTTGATCGTAAACAAAATTATAATCTTTTTGTTTATTATGTATTAAAAAACCATGTAATTCAAAAAATAATAATTCTACTTCTGTAAATATACCATGTGTATTCTTCAAAAATAAATCGTGTAATACTTTGTAATGGTATTTTTTTACAGCATCTATTTTATCGGTAAGACTTTTTATATCTGTTAAGTAGGCATCTACAATTTTTTCGAAAGCATTGGTCATTTTTCCCATTGCAGAAATAACCAATACCACATTTTTTATTTCAACTTCTCGAAGTACTTTAAGTACATTTTTTATGCCATTTGCATCTTTAATGGATGCTCCTCCAAACTTATATATTTTCATTTTTTAGAAATCCTAAAAATATTATTTTTTATTCTTAACGAATTCTTTTAATGCTTCTTTATCCATCTGAACGGTTCTCCAATCTTTCAATATTTTTGCTCCTGTTTTTTCATAAAAATCAATTGCATTTTTATTCCAATCTAAAACGACCCATTCTACTCGATTCATTTTCTGTTTTTGTGCGTATTCTAAAAATTTAGTATACAATGCTTTTCCTATTCCCAATCCTCTTTTTTCTTCTCTCACTATTAAATCTTCTAAATGTAGGGATTGTCCTTTCCATGTAGAAAATCTAGGATAAAATAATACCATTCCAACAATATCATCTTTCATTTGTGCCACAAAAATTTTAAAAGAGGGTTTGGATGAGAATCCATGTTTAATTAAATCATACATATCGATTTCAACAGCATCTGGTTCTTTTTCAAAATTTGCAAGTTCTTTAATTAATTCTAAGACACTTGCCATATCTTTTATCTCTCCTTCTCTAATCTTAAATTCCATCTTTATTTTTATTTGTTAATAAATTTATCTAATGCTTTATGTCCTATTTGTATAATTTTTAATCCTTTTACTACTGTTGCTCCAACATACTTACTCCTATCTATTGTCTCGTCATCAAAATTATAAATTGCTTGAGATATTCTTTTCATATTATTTTTTTGTACATATTCAAGAAGTTTATAATTTAACTCTTGTCCAAAACCATATCTTCTGTATTTTTCTGTAATAAATAATTCTTCAATGATAACTCCTTTTCCTTTAAATGTAGAATAGGTTGTATAATACAATAGCATGCCGACTACTTTTTTATCTACTTCTAAAACGTAAGTACTAAAGTAGGCATCTTCCGAAAAACCATCTTTTAGTAAATCAAAAATATCAATATCGCAAGAAGTTTTTTTATAAATAGACGCTTCAATAATTAATTTAATAACATCTTTCATGTCTTCTTTTTCTCCCTTTCGTATTATTACTTGCTTAAATGGATTCTTTTTTGATTTTGTACTTTTATGCTTTAGTGCTTTTTTAATATCGTGTTCGTCCATAGAATAGACATCGGTATCCCAAAGAATTTTTCCACCTGATTTTTGATATAACTTTAGTAAATTTTTATGTTTATCTAATAATGTCCATTCTAATCGCTTCATTCCATTTTTTCTGGCTACATTTAAAAACTTAGCAAATAATGACAATCCAATTCCAAAATTTTTATATTTCTTAGATACAAATATATCTTCTAAAATCATCGATTTGCCATTTGTAGAGTATGCTCTATAAAATATAGCAAACCCAACTATTTCTCTTTTTATTTCTGCGACAAAAACTTTAAATAATGGGTTTAGTGAAAATCCGTCTTTAATTAAATCATAAACATCTATTTTTACATCTTTTCCAGTAATTTTGGCTAGTTCTTTTATTAATTCTAAGACAGTTGGCATATCACTGACTTCCCCTTCCTTGATTAAAAAATCCATTTTTAGTATTCGTTATTAATATTCTATTATTTTGCACAAAATTAACGATATTTGCATCTTAAACCGCACTTAAATGAAAAAACATAGCACTCTTGGCGAATTTATTATAAATAATCAAAAAGATTTCCAAGGATCTACTGGCGAATTATCTAGACTTATTAACGCTATTAGATTGGCAGCCAAAGTAGTAAATCATGAAGTTAACAAAGCTGGATTAGTTGATATTTTAGGTGCTGCTGGTGAGACAAATATTCAAGGAGAAGAACAACAAAAATTAGATGTTTATGCTAATGATATTTTTATGCAAACACTAACAAATAGGCAAATTGTTTGTGGCATTGCGAGTGAAGAAGAGGATGATTTTGTTGTAATTAAAGGAAATAATGGGAAGAATGATAATAAGTATATCTTATTAATGGATCCTTTAGACGGTTCGTCTAATGTAGATGTTAACGTTTCTGTTGGTACTATTTTTTCTATTTATGAAAGAGTTACTCCTACTGGAGAACCTGTTACACAAGATGATTTTTTACAAAAAGGAGATAAGCAAGTTGCTGCTGGATATGTGGTTTATGGAACTTCAACCATGCTTGTTTATACTACTGGAAAAGGTGTAAATGGATTTACATTAAATCCTGCTATTGGAACTTTTTACCTTTCTCATCCTAATATGGAGTTCCCTAAAAAAGGAAATATTTATTCTATAAATGAAGCCAATTATGTCCATTTTCCTCAAGGAGTTAAGGATTATTTAAAATACATTCAAAATCAAGTTGAAAAAGGACATAAATATACTTCGAGATATATTGGTTCTTTAGTTTCTGATTTTCATAGAAATATGATTAAAGGAGGAATTTATATTTATCCAACAAGTACCAGAGCTCCAAAAGGAAAATTGCGTTTGTTATACGAATGTAATCCAATGGCTTTTTTAGCAGAACAAGCTAACGGATTAGCAACAGATGGCTACCAACGTATTTTAGATATTCAACCAACAGAACTACACCAACGTGTCCCTTTTTTCTGTGGGAGTAGTAGTATGGTTACTACAATTAAAGAATTAATGAGTGCTTATCCTGAGGATGCTGATTATTAATCTGAGTTTGATATATAACTTATTTTACAGATTTTATTTTGATGTCAACTGGATATTAAATAAGCCATTAATTTTCATTAATGGCTTATTTATAACCTGAGTTCTACTAAGACTTCTATTTAGAGAAAACGTATTATTAGTAGAACTCAGCTCAGGTTTATATCAATTTATGTTGTGTTAAGAATAAAAAAAACTATTCAAAATCACTATCAACAACTCCTTCGTTTATTTTAACTTCGGTAATTTTAAAGTCTAAAATTTGAGGTCCAAATGCTATTTTTATGGTGCTTGGAAAAAGAACACCATTATATGCTTTGTAATCTGCATAAGAAACAGTTTGGCTTACTTCTTTACCTCCAGGACCTTTAGTTAAGATGACATCTTTTATTTTTAGTCCAGATTCAACTTCAAAATAAGCAGTTTTTTTACCGATTGCTACTTTGTACATGTCTTTACCATCTACAGGTTCAATACCTTTTAATTCGCCACTAGTAATAATACCAAATTCATCAAATGGCGCAGTATTATTTTTAGCTTCTTCTAAATCTGCACCTTCGGTAGGTTTTTTTTGACCTTGTACTTCCATATATCCTTTCTCTCCATCAAAAGCATTTTTCATTACGGTCATTCCCATCATCGTCATAGTCATGGCTTTTTTATTAGGAGCTTTTGCTTTAATATTCATATTAAGAACACGACCTTGCATTTTAGCTTCGTAAGAGATCGAGGTAGTCTTAACTGCATCTACTTTGGTTTTTCCTCCTATGGCTTTTATGTAATTGTCTACAATAGTTTGTGTCGTAACGCCGTCTGGTAAAGGTTTACTCATTTCTGGTTTGCTTGTAGGTTCTGCATTGGTATCAAAATAATTTATTTTGTAAGGCAGTTTTTCTAAATTAGGCAATACATCTAAGGCTTTTCCAGTAACTAAAATACGAGCATTATCCATATTAAAGTATTTTTTAGAAACTCTTAAAATATCATCGGTTGTGACTGCATTTATTTTTTGAAGATAGGTTTTGTAAAAATCTTCTGGCAATTCTTTCGTTTTAATATTTAAAGCATAGTTTGCAATAGTTTGTGGTCTTTCTAAAGCCAAAACAAATTTACCAACATAACCAGCTTTTACATTTTTTAAAGTTTCTAAATCTACCTTTTCGGTTCGAATTCTTTTTAATTCTTTCATTGTTTCAACAACAGCGCTATCTGTAACAGAGTTACGAACACTAGCACTAGTTCTAAACATCGTAGCATATTTATCTGCATTAATAGAAGAACGAGCACCATAAGTATATCCATGAGCTTCTCTAAGATTCATATTAAGATACGAGTTAAAATCGCCACCTAAAATCTGATTTGCTAATAAAACAGCATGATAATCTGGATCCGACATTTTTAAATTTGTAGTACTTATTACAGTAACTTCAGATTGTACAGCATTTGGCATATCTGCAAAATCAATTTCAGTTTCCTTAACATTTATTGGTTTTGAAAAATTAGCAGGAGTAAATGTTCCTTTTTTCCATTTTTTAAAATGTTTTTTGGTTAATTTTTTAACTTCTTTTAGTGTAATATCGCCAACAATTACCAAATAGGCATTATTAGGGCGATAGTTTGTGTTGTAAAAGTTTTTTACATCGTCTAAATTTATATTATTCAATGTTTTTTCTGTTACAAATTCGCCATAAGGATGTTCTTTACCATAACCAATAGCTTTACGCAAACGATTTGCAATGGCTTTAACACTTTTGCTTTGCGATTTGATACCATCTAACATTTGGTTTCTATTTTTATCAAATTCTTCTTGTGTAAATTTTGGATGCAATGCAGCATCTGCCATCAATTCAAATACTCTTGGGAAATATTTAGTTAAAGAACTTGCAAAAGCACTTGAACTACCAAAACTAACTCTTGCACCTAAGAAATCTACTTCTTCATCAAAGTCTGTTTTTGAAATTTTTTGAGAGCCACTACCTAATATACTTCCAGTTAAGTCCGAAGTTCCTTTTTTGTTTCCTTCAACAGTTGGAGCATTGTCTAATCGTAAACTTACGGATACTCTAGGTAATTTATGATTTTCGACCACTAAAACTTGCAAACCATTTTTACAAGTAAACGTTTGTGGTTTTTCTAAGTTTATTTTGGGAGCAGGTCCAGGTGTTGGTTGTATACTTCTATCGACTTGTGCATTCATGGTTGCCAATGAAATAAATAGGATTAATATTAAAAAAATATGTTTTTTCATGTTTTTAAATTTTAAATTGTTATTTATTTTTTTCTTCTTTCGGAAGGTAATTAAATACCAATCGTTGATTCGTTTTTAAATATTTATTAGCAACGGCTTTAATTTCTTCTCTTGTAATGGAGTTGTAAATATCAATTTCATTATTAATTAAATTAATATCGCCATATAACATATAATATCTAGCTAAAGAGTTTGCGATTCCTTCAATACTTGAATTAGAATTCACAAAATTATTTTCAAATTTATTTCTAAGTTTTTGGAGTTCTTTTTCGGAAATTAATTCCGTTTGTATTTTTACAATTTCTTCATCAATATCTTTTAATAAAGTGTCGGTAGAATTATCTCCTAACGGAAGACCATAAATTACATACATTCCGTAATCTTCTTGGCTAACATTAAATGCGCCAACTTGCAAAGAATTTTTCTTATCATCTACCATTTTTTTATACAATCTAGAACTTTTTCCATCACTCAAAATAGAAGAAATCATATCCAATACACGAGAGTCTCTAGTTTTCATAGAAGGCGTTCTATATGCAGTCAAAATAGCAGGTATTTGAATATTTGGGTCGTGATATTTGCCAGTAAACTGCTCTGTAATAGGGTCTTCTATAAATTTTCCTCTTTTAACAGGAGTTCCTTTGGGAATATCGTTATAATATTTATGGATTAATTTTTTGGTTTCTGCAATGTTAATATCCCCAGCAACCACTAAAACCGCATTATTTGGAATGTAGAATTTTTTATTGAATGCTTGAAACTCTTCCAAAGTAGCGGCGTCTAAATGATCCATCGAACCAATAGTAGCCCAGCGATACGGATGTTTAGTAAACAATTTCTTTTTTATTTCTGCCAAAAAACTACCATAAGGAGAATTGTCAACACGTAGACGTTTTTCTTCTTTAACAACTTCATTTTGAGTATCTACACCAATTTGATTAATAATTGGATGCATCATACGTTCAGCCTCCATCCACAATCCTAATTCAAGACTATTAGAAGGAAAAATTTCATAATAATAAGTTCTGTCATCGGTTGTATTTGCATTGTTTTTACCACCATTAGAAGTTACAACTTTAAACCATTCGCCACGTTTAATGTTTTCTGTTCCTTCAAATAATAGATGCTCAAAAAAATGAGCAAAACCAGTACGCTCAGGATCTTCATCTTTGGCACCAACATGGTACATTACAGCTGTTGTAACAACAGGAGCTGTATTATCTTGATGTAGAATAACGTGTAAGCCATTGTCTAAATCATATTCTTCAAAATTTACTTTTTGTGCCATAATTGTATTGATTAGAAATACACAAAAAAGCATTGTTATACTTTTTTTCATAATGAAATGTTTAAATGTTTTAAATTATTAATTACAAATTTACTAATTATTAAGACGACAGGAGGAACAATAAGTTACAGGTTTTTTTATTTTTTTTTGCAATGGATTTTTTTTAAAAATTTTATTCCGCTAGATAAAAAAAATGTATCTTTGTGTTACCTATAATTGAATTAAAAAATAGAAATGAAATTACTTAAAGATAAAAATGTAATCATTACAGGAGCAACAAGAGGGATAGGGAAAGGAATTGCAGAAGTCTTTGCAGAAAATGGCGCTAACGTAGCTTTTACATATAGTTCTTCTGTGGATGCAGCAACTATTTTAGAAAAAGAATTACAATCTTTAGGAGTAAAAGCCAAAGGATACCAATCGAATGCCGCAGATTTTGACGCAGCTCAAAAATTTGTTGCCGATGTTATGGAAGAATTCGGATCTGTAGATGTGCTCATTAATAATGCAGGAATTACAAAAGATAACCTGTTGATGCGAATGAGCGAAGAAGATTTTGATAAAGTAATTGCGATTAATTTAAAATCCGTTTTTAATTTAACAAAAGCAGTTATTAAACCAATGATGAAACAACGTAAAGGTTCTATAATAAATATGAGTTCTGTTGTTGGCGTAAAAGGAAATGCAGGTCAAGCAAATTACGCAGCATCGAAAGCTGGAATTTTAGGTTTTACCAAATCAGTAGCCTTAGAATTGGGTTCGAGAAATATTCGATGTAATGCAATAGCACCAGGTTTTATCGAAACCGAAATGACTGCAAAATTAGATGAGAATACCGTTAAAGAATGGCGTAAAGCAATTCCTTTACGAAGAGGAGGAAGCCCAGAAGATATCGCTAATGCCTGTGTTTTTTTAGCTAGTGAAATGTCTGGTTATATTACTGGTCAAACTATAAATGTTGATGGAGGTATGCTAACCTAAATAAAAATAAATATGAAAATAATTGTTTGAATTAATTTTGTTTTTTCATTTTGGCAAGATAATTGAAATAATAATTGCAAACTAAATCCCTATATTAATAATATGAAACAGTTAAATTTAATTATAATCTTTTTTATAATTGCAATGTCTGGTTATAGCCAGAATCTCAAGACAGAAAAATACGAAGTTTATTTGACCAGTATTATCGCCAATGAAGTAAATATTGCTAAGAGTATGTATATGACAGAGCGAAAACAATACTTTTACGAAGGAGAAGTAGAAGTCAATGTTATTGCTACAAACAAAACACGTACTTATTTATTTTATTTTACGTCTTGGGACGAGCAATATAAAACGTTTACGGTACGTGATAAAAATTACAATGACTTAGCTCCAGAAATTAATTTTGAAGATAAAAAAACGGCATTAATCACTAAAGGTTCAGAAATTGTCAAGACAAAATTATTAGATAATTCTAGTATTGATTATTCCATACTATCCTCTGTATTAGTTTGGTTAGAAAATCAACCTGAAAAATAATTTTCTTTTCTAGTTCGTATCATTTAAAATCTTATTTTTGTTTTTCTTAAATGAGAATGAATTTGTATGTCTAAAAGTGTTGTTTTTTATATATTACTAGTAGCAATTATAGCTGTGTTATTTGCTGCTTTTCAATATTTGTATAAAAACAAATCGAATGGTAAAAATAAATATGTATTATTTGTTTTGCGTTTTATTTCATTTTTCTCGTTGTTACTGCTTTTAATAAATCCAAAATTTACAAAACAAATTTTAACAAATGTTAAGCCTAAATTGGTAATTTTGGTAGACGATAGTAATTCGATACAAAAAATAAAGCAAAGTACACTTGTCAAAAAAACAAGAGATAAAATAAAAAATAATAAAGAATTAAAAGATAAATTTCAATTGGATTTTTATACTTTCTCAGAGGATGTGATGCAAAATGATACCTTGCGTTTTATAAAAAATAATACAAACATACAGCAATCTCTTAAAAGTATAAATGCGTTATATAAAAAGACTATTGCACCAATAATTTTGTTGAGTGACGGAAACCAAACAATTGGAGTTGATTACGTTAATTTTAAATCCAAACAAACGATATATCCCATTGTATTTGGAGATACAGTAACTTACCAAGATTTAAAAATTACACAGATTAATGTAAATAAGTATGCGTATTTAAGACATCGCTTTCCAGTAGAAGCATTTATTTTATATGATGGAAATGGAAAAAATATTAATGCAAAATTAAAAGTTGCAAAAAACGGAAAGGTAGTTTTTACAAAGAATATGGTATTAAAAGATAAGAATGATGCCAAGCAAATAACATTTTACTTACCAGCAAACCAAGTTGGGATGCATCAATATAAGGCAAGTGTTACCTATTTAGAAAACGAAAAAAATAAAATAAACAATCGGTATGATTTTGCAATAGAAGTTATTGATGAGCAGTCTAAAATTGTTTTAGTATCCGATATAATACATCCAGATCTTGGTATGTTAAAGAAAGCTATTGAAAGTAATAAACAAAGAAAAGTAAGCATCAAAAAACCTACGGATAACTTTTCTTTTGGAGCGTATCAATTGGTTATATTATACCAACCAAATCTAAAATTTAAAACTATTTTTTCAAAATTGGAAAGTACGAATAAAAATTTTTTAATATTTACAGGTTCAAAAACGGATTGGAATTTTTTAAATAAGAGTCAAAAATATTTCAATAAAAAAGTAATAAATAAAACAGAAGATTATTTGGCAAATTACAATCCAAGTTATGTTACTTTTCAAACAGAAGATATCGGTTTTAATAATTTTGCTCCTGTAATTGATTTTTTTGGAGATGTAACATTTACAATACCTTACAATACATTATTACAGCAACAAATAGGAAATTTTCCATCAAAAAAACCTTTGCTAGCAACTTTTGAACCTAATAATAGGAGGGGAGCTGTGTTTTTAGGAGAAAATAGTTGGCGTTGGCGTATGTTGAGTAACGTAGAAAAAAAATCATTTCAAACGTATGATAGTTATATAAATAAGTTAATTCAATATTTATCTTCTAATAAACGCTCAAAATTGATAGAAGTCATTTCAAAAAAAACATTTTATTATGCGAATGAAACGGTAAAAATTGTCGTACAAGCCTACGATGCAAATTATACCTTTGATGCTACTGCTAAATTGTGGATTACATTAACGCACAAAAAAACAAAAAAACAAAAAAAATATCCTTTTGCATTGCAAAATAATTCTTTTGAAGTAAAAATTGCAGAATTAAAAACAGGAAATTATCAATATAAAATTGTAAGCGAATTACATAAAAATGAAGTACATGGTAATTTTACAATTTTAAATTACAATATTGAACAGCAAGTACTAAACGCAAATAAAAAATCCTTAAACCAATTGGCAATAAATAATGACGGAAAAGTGTTTTATCCAA